>JAQVWF010000012.1 GCA_028698615.1 Syntrophorhabdaceae bacterium | reverse complement strand
GACTCCGTATCATAATCCTGCGTACCATCTGGGGTACCTCCTTAATCATAGTCCCGAACTGTGATGGGTTCTTCGCTATGATGGTACCCCAGTTTTTTGTTCTGACACAAAGAATGATACATTACCAGCATTTCTATTGACTTTGCCCGGTTCAGCGGGGTAAAAACAAAATGGCACCCCTCATCCGATCGCACAGGCGGACCACATGTATACCTATCACAGCTACAACAGTCCCAAGCGCATACTCGTCACCGGCGGCGCCGGTTTTATCGGCTCCCATCTGTGTGAGCGTCTCCTCGGCGATGCCCACGAGGTGATCTGCCTCGACAATTTCTTCACCGGCACGAAGGAGAATATCACCCGCCTCCTTGGCAACCCCCGCTTTGAGGTCATCCGACACGACATCACCCAGCCGATTCTCGTCGAGGTGGACTGGATATTCAATCTTGCCTGCCCGGCGAGCCCTATCCATTACCAGTACAATCCCGTAAAGACCACCAAGGTGAACGTGCTGGGGGCACTCAACGTCCTCGGCCTTGCAAAACGCGTACGGGCGCGGATATTCCAGGCATCGACAAGCGAGGTCTACGGAGACCCCGGTGTCCACCCCCAGGAGGAAACCTACTGGGGGCACGTCAATCCCATCGGTAAAAGGAGCTGCTACGATGAAGGCAAAAGGGTCGCGGAAACCCTTTTCTTCGACTACATGCGCCAGAACAAGGTGGACATCAAGGTCGCCCGCATCTTCAACACATATGGGCCGCGGATGCGCGCCGACGACGGCCGCGTGGTGAGCAATTTCATCGTCCAGGCGCAATCCGGCAACCCCGTCACCATCTACGGCGATGGTTCCCAGACGCGGTCGTTCACGTACATCGACGACATGATCGAAGGCATCATCCGCATGATGGACCATCAGACCGACGGCTGCCAGAGACCCGACGACTACACGGCCCCCACACTCTCGGGCTTTCCCGGGCCCGTGAACCTCGGCAACCCCGAAGAAACCTCCATCCTCGACATAGCACGCACCATAATAAGGCTGACGGGATCGTCTTCGTCTGTCATCCACAAGGTCCTCCCCGAGGACGACCCGAAGCAACGCTGTCCCAACATCTCCCTCGCAAAAAAGACCTTTGCATGGCAGCCGGTCACAGGCCTCGAGGAAGGTCTCGTGAAAACGATCGGCCATTTTCAGAAGGACAGAATGTGAAGCGGGAAGAAAAACTTATCAGGGCCGGATGGGAGAAAAGGTTCGTCGCCTGTGAACCCCGGCTCTCGGAGATGGTCGAGATGTACAGGGAGATCGGCTTCGAGGTGTGTCTTGAACCCCTCCCCGCAAAAGAGGAACTCGAGGCGGAAGCGGCGTCCTCCTGCGAGGAAAAGGGCTGCACCGCCTGCTTCGATGACGATCCGGAACGCTACCGCATCATCTTCACGCGGCGCTCCGGTGCATGATGCGTCTTATCGCTTGAAAAGGTCTTTCCACTTTTTTTCCGCCTCTTCCTTTGCGGAGGTTTCCGCCTGCCTCTCGGTGAAACGGAAGTACTCGCAGAAATTCGCCCTCTCTTTCTCCTTTACGAACTCGGCTTTGTCCTCCCTGCAGGAATTGGCCTTACCCGTATCATAGAAGATGCAGTTGAGACAGACATGAAGGTCCTCGCGGCAGACGGGGCATTCGTCCCGGAAGGAGATCTTTTCGGCGGCGATCGGGGTCTTGCACCTGCGGCACTTCACTTACAGCACCTCCAGGAGAGCCTTGAGGCCCGATATCGTCCTTCGGGGAAAGCTTCCTTCCCTGTCACGCCCGTCCATATAATAGGATTCGATCCCGAGGCCCGAAGGGACATCATGATCAAAAACAGGGTGGTCCCCCACGTGGACGACCTCATGGACGGAGGCACCGACATCCCTGCAGAGCTTACGGAAGAAGTCCTCCTGCTTCTTCACCATCCCGTAATCCGTCGTGGCCGAGACGATGTGGGAGAAAAACCCCGCAAGACCGGTATGTGCCAGCTCCTTTTCGACAAATATCCTCGCGGCATTGGAGGCGATGACGAGGGTGTAGCGGTCATGGAGTGAACTGACAACCTCGAAGGCGTCGGGGAGAAGGGAGATAAGCGTCGTATAGCGATCAAGGAGCTCCGGCCCGTCGACATCAAGGGAGAACCTCCTGAGCCAGTGCTCTATCTCGTACCATAGAATATCGGCGTCCCCCACGGATTCATATTCGGCCCGTATGAACGCCCTGGCCTCCTCAAAGGTAATGCCGTACTTCCGGGCATATTCGGAAGGGATGCCGTGGTTCCAGACCATGTCCCCGTATCGCGCATCCACCAGCGTTCCGTCAAGATCGAAGGAGATCACCTTTTTCATCAAAGCATTATACCAGATTGCGGTACGTTTTTCCCGCGTGAGGCGAATGTTCTGAAAAAACATTGCATTCAGCAGACAAGTTTGTTTTAGAATGTACACACGGATACCCACGGGAGGAAAAATGACGGTCATACCCTGCATCCTCGCGGTGCTGTGTTTCTTCACCTGCGCCGCAGGCTTCGCCTGTGCCAGGGACACGGTAAAGATAGGCCTCATCACACCCCTTACCGGCGGCATGAAGGCCTACGGGGAGTCTGTAAAGAACGCCTTCAACATTGCCGTGGCAGATTATGACAAGAAGGGCAGATACAACATTCGGGCCCTGATGGCCAATGACGGCAACGATGCAGCGGAAGGTGTCGATGCCGCCCTGAAGCTCATCACGCGGGACAAGGTTGCCGCCATTGTGGGCCCCCTCACATCCAGGGTGGCGATCGCTGTCGGAGAAATTGCCACGGAGCACCAGGTCCCCATGATAACCGGCACGGCCACGCACCCGAATGTGACCTTTTCCGACGGCAGAAGAAAGTCCTTCGTCTTCCGGGCATGTTTCATCGATCCCTTTCAGGGCGTCCTCGCGGCCAATTTTGCGTTGAAGAACCTCAAGGCAAAAACTGCCATCATTCTCTATAATGCCGGCAGTGATTACTCCCGCGAAATGGGTGAACACTTCGGAAACACCTTCACGAACGGCACGGGGACCGTCGTGGCCCGCGACTCCTACAGAACGAACGCCGATCTCCCGGACGTGATCGAAAAGATGGCCCCGCCGGTACCGGACGTCATTTTCCTGCCGGACTACTATGGCAAGGTTGCTTCCATCTCAAGGCTGCTGAACCAGAAAGGCATCAGGTCGACCCTTATCGGAGGCGACGGATGGGACTCGCCCGACCTTCTCACCATGGGCGGCGCCTCCATCGTTGGGGGATATTTCGTGAATCACTACTCGCCTGACCGCGGGGATGCCCTCGCCGACTCTTTCATCAGGAGATACAAAGCCAGCCACGGCGTCGTTCCCGACGTCTTTGCAGCGCTGGCGTATGATGCGACAACCATTCTCCTCAACGCACTCGATGCGGCGACACGGCCGCGGCCCGAAGACATACGCAGGGCCCTGGCGGCAACGAAGGGTCACAGGGGCATCACGGGGATTATCAGCATCGACGCAAAGGGAGACGCCGTCAAGACCGCCGTCATCATGAGGGTGGAAGAGAGCGGCTTCAAATACGTAACAACAATAAACCCGTAAAAGACCGTTTCAAGTTCCTGGTTTCAGGCGGGAGATCCTCCCTGTATGTTTTCTCCCTGAAACGGTCTTTACGCTTCCGGCGGAAGGGCTGACTTTTTCCGGGCTTTCATGCTATAATACGAGGCACGCATTCATGAAACGAGATATCCCCGACATTCACGACCTTGCCGCATCGAAAAAGGTCTCTCTTCCCCGGATCATGGATTTCACCACCACGGTGAATCCGGTGGGACCATCCGCAAAGGCCAAAAACGCCGTCAGAAAGAGCCTGAAGATCATTGACCGCCATCCCGACAGGAATGCACGGTATCTTCTCCGGAGCATCGCACGATCGGAAGGCGTCTCCGAGGAGAATATTTTCCTCGGCGAAAGCTTTGAAACACTCACGGCCTCGATACTGCGGGCCGTTGATGCCCGGATGGTCCTCTGTGCCGCACCCTACCCCGCATATTACCAGGGACTGCCGGACGGACCGGCACACATGCGTTTCTGCCCTCTTGACAGGGCGGCTGGTTTTTCCCTCGACATAGAGGGCTGGCTTCGCGAAATGAAGGAATGCGACGCGGCCATTCTTCCCTGCCCCTCTTTTCTTTCCGCCGTCCCGGCCCCCATGGAGACCGTGGGCAGGATCGTCGCACAGGCGGGTGAGAAAGGCACTTTCCTCATCATTGACCAGACCCTCCGGGAATACTCCGAAATCCCTTCCCTTTCTGCGGACATAACGGGGCACGAGAGGTGTCTTGTGGTCCGATCCCTGAGCGAGTACTACGCTCTTGCCGGCCTGCCCGTCTCCTATGCGGTCGGTGCGCCGGCGACGCTTGAAAACATCAGGCGGCGCTCATCGATGGGCCCGCCGAACACGCTTGCCGCGGCGGCGGCGGTCGAGTCCCTTCGCGACAGAACTTACCGGCAGCGCACCCGGTCATTTATGAAACGAGAGAGTTCCTTTATCGACAACAGCCTGCGGGGTATGCGGGGGGTCTCTTTTTTCACCACCGTCTGCGGGTCCTTCGTCATCACCCTCGATAACAGCCCATCGAAACCTCTCGAGACCTTCCGGCGGTACCGGATCGTCATCGATAGTGTCGGTAATGCGGCGACTCTGTTCTTCCCCGTGAAAGACCACAAGTGGAATGCACGCTATCTCAAAACCCTGAAAAACATCATGGGAGCTTGAGGACAATGAGACACATGAGACATTCGATCCATTTTCTTCTATCATTTATTGTCATCTTTTTTTTCGCCGCCCTTCTTTCGCCCTGCGGCGCCGCGGACGTGAGGATACTCTACGTGAATGATTTTCACGGATTCGCCGAGAGCTACAAGCGCATCGCCTCCGACGAGCTCCAGGGAGGGATCGCATACCTCGCCTGGCGGGCAAAGCAGCTCAAAAAGGAAACACCATCCCTCTTCCTTGCCGCCGGTGACATGATCCAGGGAAATAGCTGGACAAACCTCTTTGAAGGCAAACCGGCCATTGAGGTCATGAACGCCATGGGTTTCGATGCCATGGTCGTTGGCAACCACGAATTCGATTTCGGTAAGACAGTGCTCGCGGAACGTGTGGTGCAGGCCAATTTTCCTGTTCTCGCGGCCAATGTCACCGGCCTTGACCTTCTCAAGCCGTATGTCATAAAAAAGGTGAACGGCGTCAGGGTGGGGATCATCGGGGTCGTCACCGAGGAGACCCCTTCCGCGACACACCCCTCGAATGTCGAGGGACTGACGTTCCTTCCTGCTGCGAAGACCGTTGAACACTACGTGGAGGAGTTGAAGGGCAAGGTCGATATCGTCGTCGTCCTTTCCCACCTGGGATACAACGCGGACATGACCCTTGCGTCCACCGTCAAAGGCATCGATGTCATCGTCGGCGGGCATTCCCACACGAAGGCGGTGAAGCACATCACCGTCGGAAACACCATCATCGTCCAGGCCTGGGAACATGCCCTGGTGCTGGGCGTTCTTGATCTGAAGGTGGACTCGGGCAAGGTCGTCGGGGTCTCCAGCGGGCTCGAGGACATAAGGCCCGCAAAGATGACGAAGGATGAAGAGGTCGCGCGCATCGTCGAGACCTGGGCCACCCGGGTGAGAGAATCCATGGGCCGCGTCATAGGGGAAGCCACAGTAGATCTCGATGGTGAGAACGTACGCGTAGAGGAATCCAACCTCGGCAACTTCGTCGCGGATATCTTCAAAATGGAATCGGGGGCCGATGCCGCCATCATCAATGGCGGCGGGTTGCGCACCAGCATAAGGAAAGGCCCCGTCACCGTGGGAAGCATCTACTCGGTTCTTCCCTTCAATAATTACATCGTGGGGATCCGGCTCACGGGCAGGCAGATCAGGGACGCCCTGGAGTATGGGCTTTCGGGCATCGAATCGAAAGAGGGGCGCTTCCCCCAGGTAGCAGGGCTCACCTTCACCTATTCGCCCAAAAGAGCAGCGGGGAAACGATTAGGGGCGGTGAACATCGCCGGCAGGCCCCTTGACCTCTCGAGACAGTACATCGTCGCCACCAACGACTTCCTGGCGGCGGGAGGAGACGGGTACCAGGTATTCCGCGAAGCCATAAGACGCGCGGCGGATTTTGAGATCCTGGGCGGAACGATAAGGAGCAGCAACATAGTCTACAACGATGCCGGCAGGTGGCTCAGGGATGTCGTGGTATCGGAAGTGTCACGCCAAAAGAAGGTCTCCACCGCTGTTGAGGGAAGGATACGGGTAGAAGATTAGACCATGAAGGTATGGGTGAACGATAGGGACATCGACCTTGCACCGGGTATGACGGTGCGTCATGCCCTCATCGGAGCGGGACTTCGGCACGAGATCGAGACGGGAAAAAAGGTTTTCGACGAATGGGGCAATGAGATCGGGCTTGACGGCGCGCTCAGCGAGAATACCCGCATATATATTGAAGGATTTTAGAGGACTCTTTCAGGTTTCAGGGCTAAGAGCATTTCGCCGATCCGATCGGCCCGCTGTAACCGATCACGATCAGGGATTCATCAAAAATGCTTTGACAAAATACCTATGGGATTTTAAACTGTACCGTCTGGACTGTATAGCCTAAAGACAGTTTCACGTTTCAGGCTTCAGGTTTCAGGCTCGACGGTGAATCCTAAAGGTATTGCCGTTGTTGTTCTTATGACTTGAAACCTTGAACCTGATACCTGAAACATTCTTCTTGAGGAGTTCTTGTGAGTCCACGGGCGAGTTCGTATGATGCTATAATTGATGCCGCAGAGGCTGTCGTCATAGAGGCCGGGGCGTCCCATATGACACTCGACGCCGTCGCCGCGAAGGCAGGCGTCAGCAAGGGTGGCCTCCTTCATCACTTCCCGTCAAAAACGGCCCTTCTCGTGGCGATGGTCAAGCGCCAGATAAGCACACACCAGGAGACATTGAAGAGGATACTCGAAGAGATCCCCGAAGGCCCTTCGAAGGATCTCAAGGGCTTCATATTGTCGATCCTGTACCGGGAGCGGGATCGCGATAACCTGGGAGCCTCGCTTTCGGCGGCGGTGGCTCACGATCCACGCCTCAATGAGCCCGTGCGCAAGGTTGTTGCCGAAACCTATGCGAGATTCGCATCCAGGAACGTACCATTCGAGAAGGCGGCTATCATCGCTCTTGCCGCCGACGGTCTCTGGCTGCAGGAGATGCTGTCCATATCACCCTTCACCGAGAAACAACGGACAGGGATCATCAACGAACTGCTGAGGATGGCCGACGAACAGGCCTCAGAGGGGAAACGGAGCAGGAAGTCATGACAAAAAACGATGTGACAGGAATTCCATCCATAAAGGGGTGCTCAATGCGGGGTATTGACAGGAAATGGCTTGTTGCTGTGGTTGCCGTTATCGTGGTGATGGCCATGACGACGGCTGGATGCGGCAACAAGAAGGGCGGCGGACCGGCCGCTCCTGAGGTTGCGGTTGTTGTCCTCGGGTATGAAAAGATTCCCATCGTTACAGAACTGCCGGGCAGGACCTCGGCTTTCCTCGTTGCGGAGGTACGCCCCCAGGTGAGCGGCATCATCAAAAAGCGCCTCTTCACCGAGGGCGGCGATGTGAAAGCGGGCCAGGCCCTTTACGAGATCGATCCCGCGCCGTATCGGGCCGCATTAGACAATGCGAGCGCTTCTCTCGCACGGGCGGAGGCAAACCTCCCGCCCATTCGCGCGAAGGCGCAGAGATACAAGGAACTTGTCGCCATCAAGGCGGTGAGCCAGCAGGAGTTTGAGGATGTCACCGGGGCCCACATGCAGGCCGAGGCGGACGTGAAGTATTGGAAGGCGACCGTGGAAAGCGCACGGATCAACCTAGGGTATACCCGGGTCAATGCCCCCATCTCGGGACGCATCGGCAAATCCAGCGTCACCGTGGGCGCCCTTGCCACCGCGAATCAGCCCGCTGCCTTCACAACCATCCAGCAGCTCAACCCCGTCTATGTGGATGCGATGCAGTCGAGCGCGAACCTGCTTAAGCTGCAGCGCAGCGTGGCTTCGGGAAAGGTGAGCAGCAAAGGCCCCGACCAGGCAAAGGTCAAGTTGCTCCTTGAAGACGGCACGCCCTACCCTCAGGAAGGAACCCTCAAGTTCTCCGATGTCACCGTCGACCCCAGCACGGGTTCATTCATCCTGCGCATGGTCTTCCCCAACCCCAAAAACACCCTTCTCCCCGGCATGTACGTGCGCGCTCTTGTTCAGGAGGGCATCGCCGAACAGGCCATTCTCGCGCCCCAGCAGGGGGTCGCCCGCGACCCCAAGGGAAATCCCTATGTCCTTCTCGTTGACGCCAAGAACAATGTCGAGCTGCGGATGATCACCACCGACCGCGCCATCGCGGACAAGTGGCTCGTTTCCTCGGGGCTCAAAAGCGGCGACCGCATGATCGTTGAAGGTCTTCAAAAGGTGCGTCCCGGCGCACCGGTAAAGGCGGTCCTCTTCAAACCCGCCGGGAAGGACGACAAGGCGCCGGGGAATACCGGCGATCCAAAGCCGGCCCCTGCGGCGGCAAAAGCCAAATGAGGAGAGGAGCCTGATGTTATCCAAATTCTTCCTGGACCGCCCCGTCTTCGCCTGGGTCATAGCAATCGTGATCATGCTCGTCGGCGCCCTCGCAATCTATAGCCTGCCCATATCGCAATATCCGCCCATCGCCCCTCCCTCGATCTATATAGCGAGCTCGTACCCGGGCGCCTCGGCGGAAACCGTCGAGAACAGCGTCACCCAGATCATCGAGCAGAAAATGACGGGTCTCGACAATATGCTCTACCTTTCTTCCACGAGCGATTCCTCGGGAAGCTCCCGCACCACCCTCACCTTTGCACCAGGCACCGATCCGGACCTTGCCTGGTCGAAGGTCCAGAACAAGCTCCAGCTCGCGATGACAAGCCTGCCCGAAGCCGTTCAGCGTCAGGGTGTCACCGTCGGCAAGGCCACGAGGAACTGGCTTATGATCGTAAGCCTCATCTCAGAGGACGGCAGCATGGACGGCGACGACCTGAGGGACTATGCCCAGTCCAACCTCGAGAAGGTCCTGGCGCGGGTGCCCGGCGTCGGTGAGGTGGAGAACTTCGGCTCCCAGTATGCCATGCGCATCTGGCTGAACCCCGACAGGCTGACCGATTTCAGCCTCTCCGTGGCGGATGTGACAAATGCGCTCAGAAGCTACAACGTCGAAGTATCCGCGGGACAGTTCGGCGGCGCGCCTGCGGTCAAGGGCCAACGCCTTAACACGTCTATCATCGTGCAGAGCATGCTCAAGACGCCCGAGGAATTCGCGTCCATCCCCATCCGCGTCAACCCCGACGGCTCCACGGTGCGGATCAAGGACATCGGCCGCACGGAGCTGGGAACCGACGCCTATGACATAGAGGGTTTCTACAACGGTAAACCATCAGCGGGCATGGGGATACGGCAGGCCTCGGGCGCGAACGCGCTCGACACGGCCGACGCCATCAAGGCGAAACTGGCGGACATGAGCCGGTTCTTTCCGCAAGGGATGAAGGTAGTCTACCCTTACGACACAACCCCCTTTGTGAGGGTCGCTATCGGTGAGGTCGTGGAAACCCTCCTTGAGGCTATACTCCTTGTCTTTCTCATCATGTGGCTCTTCATGGGCAACATCCGGGCCACCCTTATTCCCACCATCGCCGTGCCCGTCGTCATCCTCGGTACCTTCGCGGTCCTTCAATTCTTTGGGTTTTCCATAAACATGCTCACAATGTTCGCCATGGTGCTCTCCATCGGGCTTCTCGTTGATGACGCCATCGTCGTCGTGGAGAACGTGGAACGCATCATGAGTGAGGAAGGGCTTCCTCCCAAGGAAGCCACCGCGAAGTCGATGACACAGATCACGAGCGCCCTCATTGGCATCGGGCTCGTCCTTTCCGCCGTTTTCGGCCCCATGGCCTTTTTCGGAGGCTCAACGGGCGTCATCTACCGCCAGTTCTCGGTGACCATCATCGCGTCCATGCTCCTGTCCGTCATCGTCGCCCTCATACTGACGCCTGTCCTTTGCGCCACCTTCCTGAAACCTGTGCCCAGGGGTCATGAACCGGCCGAGAACGCACTGCCGATCCTGCGGCCCTTCTTTGCCTGGTTCGATCGCCGCTTTTTCAGGTTGAGAGACAGGTATGTGGAGATAGTGGAACGCTCCTTCTCGAGAAGAAAACGCTATTTCGTCACCTATTTCATCATCGTCGGCATCGCGGGGCTCATCCTCTGGCGCATGCCCACGTCCTATATCCCCGACGAGGACCAGGGTATCATGCTGGCCCAGGTAATGACGCCCACGGGATCGACGCTCGAACAGACCAAGGAGGTCGTCAACAAACTGGAGCGCCACTTCCAGGACAATGAGAAGGAGGCCGTTGAATCCGTAATGACCATCTCCGGTATAGGGTTCTCCGGGCGGTCCCAGACGAACGGCATGGTCTTCGTCAAGCTCAAGGACTGGGACAAGCGCGGCAGTTCGCGGCTCAAGGTAAAGGCTGTCGCCGAGCGTGCGACGAGGGAGTTCTCGAAGCTCCGCGTCGCCCTTGTTTTCGCCTTTCCTCCGCCTCCCGTCATCGAGCTCGGCATGGCAACGGGTTTCGATTTCATGCTCCTCGACCGGGGCGGCATCGGCCACCAGAAGTTGATGGAAGCGCGCAACCAGCTCCTCGGCATAGCATCGAAGGACAAGCGACTGACGAAGGTGAGGCCCAACGGCATGGAGGACATACCCGAATACCGGGTTGATGTGGACTGGGAAAAGGCGGGGGTACTCGGCGTACCCATCAGTTCCATCCACAATACCATCTCCACCGCCTTCGGCAGTTCCTACGTGAACAATTTCATTCAGGCCGGCCGGGTCAAGCGTGTCTTCGTGCAGGCAGACGCACCATACCGCATGTTGCCCAAGGACATAGATAAGCTTTATGTGCGCAATGACAAGGGTAAGATGGTCCCCTTTTCCGCCTTCGCGACAAGCCGCTGGTCGTCGGGTTCTCCAAGGCTGGAACGCTACAACGGTTTCCCCTCCCTGAACATCTGGGGGGAACCGGCGCCGGGCAAGAGCTCCGGTGAGGCGATGCAGGCGATGGAAGAAGCCGTTACGAAACTCCCCGCCGGGATCGGATACGAATGGACGGGCCTTTCCTACCAGGAAAGGATGTCAAGCTCCCAGGCTCCCCTCCTCTATACCTTTTCCATCATCGTCATCTTCCTGTGCGTGGCGGCCCTTTACGAAAGCTGGCCCATACCCATCGCCAACATGCTGATGCTGCCGCTGGGCATCTTCGGCGCCACGCTCTTCACCTGGTCACGGGGCCTGCACAATGATGTCTACTTCCAGATCGGGTTCCTCACGACCCTCGGCCTGACAACAAAGAACGCCATCCTCATCATCCAGTTCGCCCGCGAGAGGATGGCCAACGGTGAAGGCCTCATGGAAGCCACCCTGGGCGCGGTGCGGATAAGACTCAGGCCCGTTATCATGACATCCCTCGCCTTTTTCTTCGGCGTCCTGCCCCTTGCCCTTTCGACGGGGGCCGGGGCCGGGGCAATGAAGGCGATCGGCACGGCGGTTGCCGGTGGCATGCTTTCCGCGACATTCATTGACCTCTTCTACATACCCCTCTTGTTTGTAGTCATCTCGCAGTTCTTTAAGAGGGGAAAACGGGTGGCTCCGGCGGATGACACGGCCCCTCGGCCCATCGCTCCTTCGGAGGGACAGTGACATGATACGAAACGCGATCATCCTCATCACCGTGATCGGGTGCCTTGCCGGATGCACGATGGCTCCGACCTATAAACGCCCCGATGCCCCCGTGCCCGCCTCCTGGCCCACCGGTCCGGCCTACAAGGAGACCGGCGCCGACAGGGCCGGCGCGGCTGCCTCTGACATGGACTGGCGCGAGTTCTACACCGATGAGAAGCTCCAGAAGGTCATTGGGCTTGCCCTCAACAATAACCGGGACCTCAGGGTGGCGGCGCTGAATATCGAAAAAATGCGGGCCCTGTACCGGGTCCAGCGCGCCGTGATCCTCCCCCTGCCCAACGCCGCAGGGAGCCTGAATGAATACAGGACGCCCGCCGACATCGGCGAAAACGGCCAGGCCGCTAACGTACGGCTGTACAACGCAAACGTTGGGATCAGTTCCTGGGAGGTGGACTTCTTCGGGCGCATCCGCAGCCTTAAGGACAGCGCGCTGGAACAGTATTTCGCAACAGAGCATGCGAGGAGAAGCGCGCAGATCTCGCTCATATCCGAGGTTGCCGGCGCCTATCTGACCCTTGCGGCCGACAGGGAGAACCTTAAGCTTGCACATTCGACGCTCAAAGCCCAGGAGTCATCATACGGCATGATCAAGCGGCGCTATGAGTTGGGTTCCTCATCCGAGCTCGATCTCAACCAGGCCCGAACCAGGGTCGAAGCGGCGCGGGTGGACGTCGCCCGCTACACCGCCTTCACGGCTGCCGATGAGAACGGCTTGAACCTCCTCGTCGGCGCTCCCGTGCCCGCCGACCTCCTGTCCGATAGCCTGGACTCCGTTGCGGCGCCGAAGGACGTAACTGCCGGCCTCTCCTCCCAGGTACTCTTGAGGCGACCCGACATTCTCCAGGCGGAGAGTCTCCTCAAGGCCGCCAACGCCAACATAGGCGCCGCCAGAGCGGCATTCTTTCCCACGATCACGCTGACCACCAGCATCGGAACGACCAGCAACGACCTGGCGGGACTGTTTAAGGCCGGGGCCGCGACATGGAGCTTCGTGCCGCAGGTCAACGTGCCCATTTTCAACTCCATTCTATTGTGGGCCAACCTCGAGGCAGCAAAGGCAACCCGCCAGATATACGTAGCACAGTACGAAAAGGCCATTCAGACCGCCTTCAGGGAAGTATCCGACGCCCTGGCACGGCGAGGGACCATTGGCGACCAGTTGACGGCCCAGCAATCCCTCGTCAATGCCTCGGCCAACACCTACCGCCTTGCCGATGCACGTTACACGAGCGGCATCGACAGCTATCTCACCGTCCTCGACGCCCAGCGCAGCCTTTACGCCGCACAGCAGGGCCTCATAAACACAAGACTGATCAGGCTATCCAACCTCGTCAACCTCTATAAGGTCCTAGGAGGAGGAGGGGAAAAAAATAGTGACCAATAACCAAATCCCAATCACCAGGCAGGAGACAATGTACCAATAATCAGTCTCCTTCTCCGTTCATCGGCAATTATCTTTTTGTTTGGTCATTGGAATTTGGTTATTGGTCATTATGTTTTTATATGGTTATATCTATCTTCCCGGGGCGCAGGTCCTCATCCGCCGGTTTTCCGGGATCCTTGCCGTATGTCTTGACGGGCTTTTCTGCTGTCTCCCGACCGCGATGGTCATGGGGGTCTCTTCGGCTTTTCTCTTCTCTGTCCTTCGGACCGACGAATTCCTTCGATACCGACAGCTTTCTGTCGGTTGGCTGAACATTCCGTAGAAGATTGACCTCGAAGGTCTCGTCCATAAAACCCGTCCCGTTCTTTCCTCAGTTCATATCGATATTCTCTATGTCCTTTCTTTCAGGGGACGAGAATACTTTCTTCAGTTCGAGAAGGATGAGCAGTCGGTCGTCCAGCTTGCCCACGCCTTCTATGTATTCCGATTCTATCCCTGCCACCATGGAAGGAGGCGGTTCGATCGTGTTCCCGGGAATCCTCAGAACTTCGGAGACGGAATCAACGATGAAACCGAGCACAAGGCCCTCAAGCTCCACCACGATTATACGCGTCGATTTATCATATGGTTTTTCACGGAAGCCGAGGCGCTTGCGCAGATCCACGATGGGAATGATCTTTCCCCTGAGATTGATCACACCCTCTATGAAGACCGGAGCGTTGGGAATCTTCGTAATATTCATCATCTTGTTGATCTCCTGCACCTTCAGGATATCAACACCGAATTCCTCTGTTCCCAGTTTAAACGTCACAAGCTGCAGTATCGCTCCCTCATTCATGTGAATTCCTCCTCTTTCCTGTATAATCGGAAATTCCACGCTCGACTTAAGTTATATGCAAATTGTGTGCTTAATCTTATGGATACTACAGGCGATAAAATATGTAAAGGAAATCCGGAACTCAATGAACACACACCCGACCGACAGCCGTCTAAAGGAAAACCATGAGCGCTCTGGCGAAGACATGCAGATCTATATCGGCCGGCAGCCCATCCTGAACAGGGCCAAAAGGACCTTCGGCTACGAACTCCTTTTCCGCAGCGGAGTTGCCAACGGGGCCAATATCACCGACAACATGCACGCAACGGCAAGTGTGATGGTGAATGCCCTCAACAACATCGGCATCTCGCGGCTCATCGGGGACAAGATAGGATTCATCAATGTCGATGACAGGGTGCTGGAGAGCGGCATCATCGAACTTCTTCCCGGGAAGATGACCGTCCTCGAGCTTCTCGAAACGGTGAAAGTCGATGAAAGGGTGCTGGCGCTTTGCGCGCAGACGAGAAAGAAGGGCTATCAGTTCGCCCTCGACGACTTCGTCGACTATGACGGCGCCTCTCAGGGCATGTTCGACATTGCTTCCTACGTGAAGGTGGACCTCATGGGCACCGACAGGAAGGGACTCCCCAACCTTGTGAAGAAACTGAAGAGACACAACCTTAAGCTTCTTGCCGAAAAGGTGGAGACCCAGGAGGACTTCGAGACATGCCGCGATCTCGGCTTCGACTATTTTCAGGGCTACTTCTTCGAGAAACCGTCGATCATATCGGCGAGGTCCATCTCGCCGACGCAGCTGGTGCTCCTCGACCTCTCACGGATCCTTGCCCGCGAGGAGGAATTCCTTGTTATCGAGGCGCTCTTCAGGAAGAATCCCGAACTCCATATCAAGCTTCTTCAATTCATGAATTCGGCGGCCTTCTACACGGCAAACAAGATTAACTCCATCGGGCAGGCGATAGCCCTCCTGGGATATCGGAAGCTTCAGAAGTGGGTGACTTTGCTTCTTTTCGCTGGTGAAGGTTATGACACGCGCTCTGCCCCTCTCTTCGAAAGGGCCGTCATCAGGGGCCGGATCATGGAACTCCTCGCCACCCGCATAACTCGCGATACCTCCGCGGCAGACATGGCATTCATCACCGGCGTTCTGTCCCTCATAGATGCCCTCTTCCAGGTCCCTCTTCAGAACATACTCAGCGACTTCAACCTCTCCGAGGAGATACACAGCGCCCTGCTCCATCGCCACGGCGTTCTCGGCAAGCTGGTCTGCGTAATAGAGAACCTGGAGCAGGAGAACTACGACGAAATGCAGATCTGTCTGAAGGACGTCAACCTGGTTCCCGCTGACCTCTACACTATTGAAAACAATGCAATTCTTGAGTATGAAACGATGAACGGGATGGGCAACGGGTTATAGGAAAAGGTCCCTCTTGCGGAAGTCAACCTCCTGCCGAACAGCCTTAAGGGTCGTCATTCCCGCACAGGCAACATCCTGAAAGAGCCTTATTGCAACCCGGAACTCGTCATTCCCGCGCAAGCGACATCCAGAAAGGGCTTTGTCGCAACGGGAAGAATGTCGGTAAGATGATACCATGGGTCAAATAACAGGGGTCAGGTCTTCGACCTGTTGCCCATGGCCCGCCTTCTCAGTTTCTCATCCCCATCTGTATCTGCTGGGCCTGTGCCTGGGCGTGGGCCCTTCTGTGCATGGTGTAGTCGAGGATGACCGAGGGGATATCGAGTATGAGGATCACCTTGCCGTCGCCCCTTATGGTTGCACCGCTTATCCCCTTGATGTCCTTCAGGAATTCCCCGAGAGGCTTGATGACCACCTCTTCCTGCCCGATAACGGACTGGACCTTGATCCCTATCGTCTTCTCGCCGATCGCGCAGACCACTATGTAGCCGCTGCCGTCCCCGTCGGCGGTCATGAGAAAGGCCTTGCTGAGGTCCACGATGGGGATCACCGTGTTGCGAAGAACGAGAACCTCGTTCTTGTCCACGGTCTTGATGAGCCCTTCCTTGAGTTTGACGAGTTCCGTGACCGTGTTGAGGGGTACCGCGAAGAGTTCCTCCGCCACTTTTACGATGAGGGCCCTCATGATGGCCAGTGTCAGAGGAAGCTTGATGGTCAGTTTCGTCCATTTCCCTTCCTCTGAATCGATGTGGGCCTGTCCGTTCATCTTCTCGATGTTCGTCCTGACCACATCCATCCCCACGCCGCGGCCCGAGACCTTGCTCAGCTTCTGCGCGGTGCTGAGCCCCGGGATAAAGACAAGGTTCATCGCCTCTTTCGGCGAGAGGCTTGCCAGCTCCGCATCGTTCATGAGACCCTTCTCCCTGACCTTGTCCTTCACAGCCTGGATGTTGATGCCTTTGCCGTCATCGAATATCTCGATGATGACATGGTTGCCTTCATTATATGCCTTGATGGTAAGGAGGCCCTTGGCGCGTTTTCCCTTTGCCTCACGGTCGGCGGGCAGCTCGACACCGTGGTCTACGGAGTTTCGTATGATGTGGATGAGAGGGTCGGTCAGCGCCTCGATGAGAGACCTGTCAAGCTCCGTCTCCTCGCCCTCCACCTTGAGCTCGATGTCCTTCTTGAATTCGGAACAGAGGTCCCTCACCATTCTGGGGATCTTGTTGAAGACCTTGCTCACAGGCACCAGCCGCGCCCTCATGACGGAAAGCTGAAGTTCATTGGTGATAACCTCGATGTAGTTCGTTATGTCCGTCAGGTTGTCAAAGACGGTCTCGCTCTCCTCGCCCTTCTTTGCCATGCTGTTGACAAGGATGAGCCTGTTCTTTCCAAGAACGAGCTCGCCGACGAGATTCATCAGTTCATCGAGCTTCTTGACGTCGATCCTGATGCTCTGCTCCTCGGATTTTGGGCTCTTCTGCTTTACCAGTATCTTGTTGAGCTGCGTTTCGGTGATGTATTTCTCCTCGACGATGATCTCTCCGACCTTCTTGTCCTTTTCCGTCTCCTGTTTCTTGAGGGCATTGTCGAGTTCACTCTTGCTGATGATATTCTCTTCCACGAGAAGCTCGCCGATCATTTTCTTTTCTTCCGGTGGCTGCTGCGCTCCTTTCTTTGCGGGATCGAGAAGGTCCGTTAGTTTTACGATGACGGCGGAGGCGTCATGGTTCTCGCTTCCCTGGTCCCGAATGTCCTCTATCATGAGCTTCATGAGGTCAAAGGATTCGAGGAGAATGTCGGCAACCGTCTGGTCGGTGGCCATCTCGCCCTTGCGGATGACTCCGAGAACGTCTTCGCCCTTGTGTGCAAGTTGGGACAGTGCATTGAACCCCAGGAAACTCGACGTTCCCTTGATGGTGTGAACGGCCCGGAAGATACTGTTCACAACCTCCTCGTCCTGATTCTGCTCGATAACGACAATGTCCTGAATGACATTGTCCATGAGTTCACTGGACTCAACTATGAACTCATCGATGATTTCCTGCATCTCGTCCCGCTGGAGAGCTTGATCATCCATTGAACTCCTCCTCATCCTGTATAAGGCTTTCCACCTTGTACAGCAAGAAATTTGGTTGCACCGGCTTGTTGAGGAACATGTTGACACCGGCGTCTAAAGCATCCTTTTTCAGCTTGTCATCCTTCGTCGTGGTAAGCATGATGACAGGCGTATCCATGTAATAGTAGTTGCCCCTCAGGTTCTTTACGAATTCGATCCCATCCATGTTAGGCATATTGAGGTCCACGATAACCAGGTCGACTTGAACATGGCTCAATTTCTCCATGGCGTCGATCCCATCCTCTGCCTCGGCAATTACGTAGTTCTTCCGCTTCAGGATATACGCCAGAAGTTTCCTGATCGTTGCCGAGTCATCCACGATAAGTATCGTCTTCATATTTCATCCTTTCTGATATGCTATGGTGCCGGGAAACACGAGCGGCTTGAAGGCCCGGGATATGTTGTGGAGCGATTCCGCGTGACCGATGGTGAGGAATCCCTTTGGCCTCAGACACTCATACATATGATCTACAACCTTCTTCTTCATCTTCTCGTCAAAATAGATAAGAACATTCCTGCAGAAGATAAAATCCATCTGCCGGTACAATCTGTATGCATCGCTGTCCATGAGGTTCATGAAGTCGATCTTAACGTACTTTTTTACGGTTTCTTTCAGCTTATACATATTGTTCTCTTCTGTAAAATATTTTCTCTTGATGGCCTCGTCGGTGTTCCGGACGCTGTACTGGCTGAACACAGCCTTCCGCGCCGACTCTATAACCTTGCTGCTGATGTCGGTTGCGAGAATGTTGAAGGGTATGCTGACCCGGTGGAGCTCCGCCATCTCCATGAGCATGATGGCCAGTGTATAGGGTTCCTCGCCCGTGGAACAGGCCGCGCTCCATATGCGGATGGGAGTGGCCGGGGCCGCGCCGTTCATATACGATTTCTTCATGATGATCTTGAACGCGTCGAGCTGCGGGGGGTTGCGGAAGAAACTTGTTTCATTCGTCGTCACCACGTCGTAGAGGTTTGCCAGTTCGTTTCTGCCCCTATCGGCTCCGTACTTCAGATGATAGTAATAATCTTCGAAAGAGCCAAGACCAAGTTCATTGAGCCTGTTCGTAAGACGGCTCTCGAGAAGATAGGTCTTTGATTCGGCGAAGTATATACCTGTTTTCTCATAGATGAAATCTCTCAGCACGGTAAATTCTTCTCTCGTCATGGCCGGTTCCTATACACTCTGCATTTTGTTCATAACCATTTGGGCCGCGGACCTGATATCGTCATTCGCGCTATCCACGAAAGGCCGAATACAGTCCATGGCACGGGCATCACCCAGGTCGGCAAGCGACCGGATGCACCCTATCGTAATGAGCCCATTGCCGTCCTCAAGACCCCTGACAAATATATCGAAGAGCGCCGGGTCCTTGAATGCGCCAAGTGCGGACAGCGCGTAATACCGCGTCCACATGCCCTTGCCCTCGTCCGCGAAGATCACGACGAGCCTGTCCCTGAAGCGGTTCAATCTCTTGTCCTTGACGACCTTGAACACCTCATGGGGTATATCGTCGCCCATGAGCGTCTTTTGAATAAGTTCCATGTAGTTCTCGTCGTCGGCGAAGCTGCCGAGAACACTGATGGTACTTCTGCGCACACCCTCGTCCTCATCGAACAGGAGTCGGGTGACGAAGGGCAGGTTCTCTTCCCCGCCGACGAGACTGGCTGCTGCGAGATACACTTTCTTGTCCTCCACGGAGCCCCTGTCGACGAAGGCAGAGATCATTTCCATCGCCAGGGCGGGGTCGAGACGGATAAGTGTCTTCAACGCCTTTACCCTCACATCGTAAAAGTCCTCCCCGAGAATACGAATGATGTCCTCTTTGAGATTCATGAGCCTCAAATCGCCCACGGCCTCAACGGCGAACCCCTTGATGTGGCCGTCCGTGTCTTTCAGTGCCTCCTTGATGATGGAACACCCATTGCCGTCGATGACAGCGGGAACGTTCATCACGATCTCCCTTTTCAATTCCACGGGCGCACTAAGGAAGCGTTTCAGAAGGGCCTCCTCCTCAACCTTTACCCCCGTCATTTTGCATGACCTGATAAGGGGAAGAAGATTCGCTTCGTCGAGCCCCATATAGCCGGCAACCTCGCCCGCCCATATGTCGCCAAGTGATGCAAAAAGCCCGAGGACCGTGTCGTAGTTCTCGTCGTCCGGCTCCATGGCTTTGAGGACATCGAGAACGGCCCTGCAGGTCTCCGGCGTTCTGAAATGGGTCAGCATGCGGACGATCTCTATGGGACGGTGCCTGTTTTCGGCAACGCTGTCAAGAAGGTGCTCGAAGAGTTCGTCCCCTATTTTTTCCTTCAGCCTCTCGAATGTGTGCTCGTTGCCTTTTTCGAGCACGACCTTCAGGTAGGCGCTCCTTTTTTCCCTGTCCCATCCCTTCAGCACATCGAATATCTCGTCGAGTATGGCGTCGTCGCCGTACCCGACGAGTACCTCGCAGGCGACACCCGAGAGTTCTTCGCCGCTCTCCCTGAAGAATTGAAGGATCCGGGGGACAGCCCTGGGGCTTCTCGTCCTTCCCAGACTCAGGATGGCGGAAAATGCTATCCATTCCTCGTCCTTCAAGGCGTCGAGGAGGGCCTCCACGGCCTCATCGTCGTCGAACTCACCGAGAGCCATGCAGGCGGCGTTTCGCACATTCTCCGCATCATCGCGGGATTTTTTCACGATTATGGGTATGGAGCGCGGGTCCCTGAGGACGGAAAGGACCTCACAGGCATATACCCGTATATCCTCATTGTCGTCTTCAAGCATTCCGATGACGCCGTCGAGATGAGTGCTTCCGATCTCCTTGAGAACGTCGAGCACGGCCATCCTGACGGGCGTGTTCTTCTCCTGGAGAAGAGGGATGATCTGTTCCACCACTTCTTTTCCCGGGGACGCCACGAGTGCATCGATGGCCTTCTCTTTTTCGAAATTGTCACCATCCCTGAGAAGGACTATGAAGCTCTCCAGCTCTTCCCCGACAGGGTTCCTGCTCCGGGCATTCTCTTCTTTCTGCGTTCTCATAGCACCCTCATGATCTCTTCCGATATTTTGTCTATGGGCAGCACGGCATCGGCCAGATTGGCCGTTATCACGGCCCTGGGCATGCCGAAGACCACGCATGTCTCCTCGTCCTGGGCCACGATGTATCCACCCTTCGCCCTCATCTCCCTCATCCCGACAAGCCCGTCATTACCCATGCCCGTCAGGATGACACCGAAGGACTGCCTTTCATAGGCCTCCGCCGTCGTGCCCATGAGAAGGTCGACGGAAGGCCGGTAGATATACCGGGTGCCGTCGGTGAACTGGACAAAGACGCTCTTCCCTCTTCTTCTGACGGCCATATGTGCGTTCCCCGGGGCGATGTAAGCAACACCGGCTTTCAGGGTCTCCCCGTCCTCGGCTTCCTTCACCTGCAGCTGCGACACGGTGTCGAGCCTCTGTGAAAAGGACTGGGTAAATATCTTGGGCATGTGCTGGGCGATGACCACGGGCACGGGAAAGGCCCGGGGAAGCCTTGTCAGGATGTGCTGCAGAGCCGGAGGCCCGCCCGTGGAGGCGCCGATGGCCAGGATCTCGTGGCGGATATTCTGGTCGGCCCTGATGACGGCGGGCTTCTGCTTGATATCCAGCTTGCGAAGGAGAAACCTTACCTTGTTCTTTGCAACGTTCTTCACCTTCGTGATCACTTCCGTTTCCTTCGAGGAAAAGGAGCCGCCTATATTTGTGAAATCCTTGGTGATGAAATCACAGGCGCCAAGCTGCAGGGCCTCCATGGTGATCTCGGCCCCCTCCCTGGTCAGGGCGCTCATGATGATCACAGGCACAGGGTCTTTCGCCATGATCTTTTTCAGGGCCTCGATGCCGTTCATGATGGGCATCTCCACGTCCATGGTGATGACGTCGGGCTTCAGGGACTCGACCTTTTCGAGGGCGTCCTTGCCGTCAACGGCAGTGCCTACGACCTCGATGGACGTGTCCCTCGACAGCATCCTTGATATCGTCTTTCGCATCACCAGCGAATCATCAACAATCAGTACCCTGATCATCCTTGTCTTCTCCTGTGCATGACAGCAAACCCCGCGCATTCTTCATGAGAGCGTACACGCCTTCATAAAGATCCAGTTCCTGCGCGAGCGACACTTTAAGGCCCATTTGCTCGACGAGAGGAATGAAGTCTCTGTTATTATTAATAAATTCATCCAGACTTGCGAAATTATCGCTTAGATCGACCTTTTTTGCAAACCTATTTCCCGCATCGATGAGCTTCGCACTCCATATATTCTCAGCGGCTCTCCGGGGAGAGTGATGATGCATGACCCCATCCGTAACCGATTGAGGTATGTTCCACATGGTCAAAAGGCACGCTCCGATCATGCCGTGATCGCAGGAGAGCACCTCTTCCTCCGCCTGCGTCCATGCACAGCCCCCATTCCTCACGAGGGCGCTTATTGTCTTCCATTCCTCGTTGAAATACCGGTATATGATGATGGCGCCGATATCATGCATGAGACCGCCGATGTAGACGGCGTGCTCCTCCCCCACGTGAAGGGTACCGCTCATGACCTTCGATGCTATGCCGCATATCATGGAGTGGCGTACGAACTTTTCCCTGTCGAGGCCGCCTTCGCCCCCCATCATGGAAAGAAAAGGCATATGAAGGATGATCTGGGAAAGCTGTTCCAGTCCGACTATGGCGATGGCGTGCTCGATGGACGTGATCTTGCGGAAGTTGCGGGTTCCAAAATAGGCGGTGTTGGCAAGACGCAGTACCTCACTCGCCATCGACGGGTCCATGGTCCTCGCCAGGTCCCCGGCGGAGCTCATCGGATCCTCTATGACACTGATGACCTCGGCCATGACCTCCGGGAAGGTAGGCAATACATCTATTTTCCTGAGTCTCTTCAGAATCTCTTCGCGTTCCATAATAGTCAGAGATATTATCGGTAGCTCAGGAGAAACCTTAATTACGAAGGAACTTCTTCATGGAGACCCTCATGTTCAGGATCGCCTGGGAGTGTATCTGGCACACCCGTGCCTCGGTAATGCTCAGGACGCGGGCGATCTCCTTCATGTTCAGGTCCTCGTGGTAGTAGAGGCTCAGAACATAACGCTGCCTCTCAGGCAGCTTGTCGAACTCTTTGGCCATTATGCCTTCCAGCTCCAGGGCCTCGGCACATTTCTCCGGGTCGTCGCCCTCTTCCGTGACGTAGCGCATTATCCTGTCGCGGTCTTCCCCGAGCAGTTCGTGGAGGTCCTCCATGCTGAGGACCGAGAGGTTCCCGTAGTTCTTGAGCATCTTGAAATAGTCCTCGAGTCTCATTCCCAGCGCTTCGGCCACCTCCTCTTCCTTTGGCAGCCTGCCGAGCTTGTTCTCCAGCTTTCTGACGACTTCATTGATCTTCTTCGATTTTGACCGGGCGCTTCTCGGAAACCAGTCGCGGGAACGCAGTTCGTCTATCATGGCACCGCGTATCCTGAGGTAGGCAAAGGTGTTGAGCTTGGCGCCCTTCGTGGCGTCGTACTTCTCCATTGCCTCCAGAAGTCCCACGATGCCCGCGGAGATGAGGTCTTCTATGATCGCGTCATCTTCGTACCGCCTGGAGACCTTGTAAGCCAGGTGCTTGATTATGGGTATGAACTCGTCGATGGTCCTTTCACGTTCGTCTTTGAATGTTGTCGCGTATCCTTTTTTCCATGTCATCATGACACCAACCTGTCGCATATTTTTGCAAGCGCACGAGTAGCAACAGCATCGGGAAAACGCTCGGCCCACAGTTTCTGTTTCCTTGTGGCCATGTTCACGTGCTGATCGTGCGGGATGTAACCGAAATAATTGAGATAGACATCGAGAAACCTGTCGGTGACGCCTACCACGCTCCTGAAGAGTTCGAGCGCCTCTCTCTCTTCCCTGACCATGTTGACGATGATATTGAAATCCTTCCTGCCCGTCTTTGTGCTCAAAACCTTGATCATGGCGTAGGAATCGGTGATGCTTGCCGGGTCCGGCGTGACCACGACAAAGATATCATGGCTCATCGAGTTGAAGTAGAGCACGTCGGACGATATTCCCGCGGAGGTGTCGACAATGAGAAAATCGTGCTTCGGCAGCGTACTCAGGGAGTTCATGAGGACCGCCCTTTCATCCTCACTCAGGTGGGAGAATTCGCTCACTCCCGAAGTGGCCGGGATGATCCTTATGCCGCAGGGCCCCTCGAGGATGACATCGCTGATCTGGCGTGAACCGTCGATAACGTCGCGGACGTTGAACTTCGGCACCATACCGAACATGATGTCGATATTCCCCAGCGAAAGGTCGGCGTCGAGAATGAAGGTGGACCTGTTCATGCTTCCCAGAAGATAGGCCATGTTAGACGCTATCGAAGACTTGCCCACTCCTCCCTTTCCGCTCGTTATCGTGATCGTCCTGCTTCCGTTGTCTACCATGCCTTCCCCTCGATGAGTATTCTGCCGAATGTTTCCTGGTCCGGGATCACGATGTCTCCGATACCGACTCCCCTGGTCAGGGCCGCAATGGGCCTTGATAGCCTCAGGATACTGTTGCACAGGTGGCCGAGGCGCTCCTCCTCGTCCAGTTTTGTAAAGATAAGTCCCGCGATGGATGTCCCGTCCATGATGCTGAGGTAATGTTCCAGCGTCTCATCCCTCGTTCCCGCCGGGAAAACTGCAAGCTTCTTCATTCCCCGAAGGTTGTCGACCACCTCTCCCTGGTAGGTCAGGTGACCCGTGATGTCGATGAGCTTCTTGCCGTCTCCCTCGTTCGCCTTACGGCGAAGGTCTTCTATGCTCGTAGCGAACTGGAAAGGGATCGCCGTCTGTTCCGAGAAGGCGCGGAGCTCTTCATATGTGCCTCTTCTTACGGGGTCAAAGGCAATGATAGAAGGATGGAGATCCCGTCCATGCATGAGCCTGGCCAGCTTCTTGGTTGTTTCCGTCTTTCCCGACCCCGTGGGTCCGATAAGAAGCAAAGATTCATCGGCCGTCATAGCGTTGCACAGGGCAATTCGTTTGCCGAGTTTGGCCTTCAGGAAAAAGAGGGCTTTGGTGCTGTTATCCGCGATGGCCCCTATCTCCGCAAAAACATCGGAGAGAAGGGACATGGAGGTGTGCCTGTCAAAGCCGGCCCTCGCCATCCTGTCATGAAGGATCTTCAGCGGCATCGGGTATGCCTTGAGCCTGTCGACGAACATGTCCGTTTCGATGGAAACGAGGCGCTCCGTAAGATACCGTGCCGCATCGCTCCAGATGGCCTCGGTCTTCTTCCTGATCTCCCCGAGGTCTGTCTCCATGGTGGTGGCGGGATCGTTCTCCACCGCTATGGATATCTCGCAGCCCTTCTGTGTCCAGCCGTTGCCGTTGTGGTTGTTCTGCTTGATGTCCATGATGATGGTATCGGGGCCGAACTGCTCCTTGATGACATCCATACCCCTGCGAATATCGTCGAAAGTATAGGTCTTAACCTTCATTTATTCTTATGACCCCCACTGATTGGATCCTTATCTGAGGCGGTATTTCGTTATGGGAAATGACTGTTATACCCTGGATGTACCTGTCAAGGAACCTCCTGAGCCGTCCCCGCAGGATCGGGTGAACAAGAAGAACGGGCTGATAATTCTGGAGCATCGCCTTTTTGGCCTCATT
Source organism: Syntrophorhabdaceae bacterium (assembly GCA_028698615.1). Classification (NCBI taxonomy): domain Bacteria; kingdom Pseudomonadati; phylum Thermodesulfobacteriota; class Syntrophorhabdia; order Syntrophorhabdales; family Syntrophorhabdaceae; species Syntrophorhabdaceae bacterium. The sequence continues at coordinate 51,823 of JAQVWF010000012.1, read as the reverse complement.
TCCGATCTTCTCTATCAGCTTCTGGCTGAAACCCAGGTCAAGAGCGAGAACCGAGCCCTGGTCCGTCGGCTGGACGCTGCCCAGAAGCCGCTCCTCAAGGGTCTTCTCGAGGATGTGGATATTGAGGATGCCATCCACCAGGTACGGTTTGAGGATGCTTCGCGCCATTTTCTGACGAACATATTCGGTGATGATATCGGGGTCTTTCGTTGATGACGACGCATCCGCTATCGCCTCGAGAATGGTTATGAGGTCGCGAATGGACACCTGCTCGCGAAGCAGGTTCTGGAGGACCTTCTGGACAACACCCACGTTCACCTGGTTCTGCGAGATCTCCTCGATCACCTTCTGGTGCGTCGGGGCAACGTTATCGATGAGCTTCTGGGTCTCCTGCCTCGTCAGGAGCTCATGGGCATTGTTCCTTACAAGTTCCGTGAGATGCGTCGCGATGACCGTCGGATGATCGACGACGGTAAACCCTTCCGATATGTAGGTGTCGCGGTCCTTCTCGGCTATCCAGTAGGCATCAAGATTGAAGACCGGCTCCTTTGTGGGGATGCCGTCGGCCGGTCTTTCCTTTCCCTCCGGTCCCATGGCAAGCAGATTACCCGAAATGAGGCTCCCCCGACCCATCTCTATTCCCTTGAGCAATACCACGTATTCTGACGCGCCGAGCTGCAGGTTGTCCCTCAGTTTCATCGGCGGGACGACGATGCCAAGCTCCACGGCTATCTGTTTGCGGATGGCCCGTATCTTGTCGAGAAGCTCGCCGTTCTGCTCGGCGTCGACGATGGGAATGAGGCCATAGCCGATCTCCACTTCCAGTATCTCGAGAGGCTGGATGGTCTCCGCCCTCTCCCTCGATTCCGTGGAAGCCTCGGGGACAGCGGGCAGTTCCTCCTCGGGCGCCTTTTTCATGACGTGGCTGACGCCGTAGGTAATGGACGAGAGTATGAGAAAGGGCACCAGCGGGATGCCCGGGACCATGCCGATGGAGAGGATTACGAAGGAGGCGAGCATAAGGGCCCTGGGCTGGGTGGAAAGCTGGGAGACGACGTCGCTTCCCAGGTTGGATTCGCTCGCCGCCCGTGTGACGATGATGCCTGCCGCCGTGGATGTGAGGAGTGCCGGTATCTGGGCGACAAGCCCTTCGCCTATTGTCAGGAGCGTGTAAACGGAGAGAGCGTCGTTGATGCTCATCCCCTTCTGCACGACGCCGATGACCAGGCCGCCTATGATATTGACGAAGATGATGATGATCCCGGCAATGGCGTCGCCGCGGACGAACTTGCTTGAACCATCCATGGCGCCGTAGAAGTCGGCCTCCATCTCCACCCGTTCCCTGCGCTTGCGGGCCGCCGTATCGTCGATGAGGCCGGCGTTCAGATCGGCGTCGATGCTCATCTGCTTTCCCGGCATGGCGTCAAGGGTGAAACGGGCGGCCACCTCGGCAACCCTTCCCGCGCCCTTCGTGATAACCACAAAGTTGATGATCATGAGGATGAGGAAGACGACGGCTCCGACGACATAGTTGCCGCCGACGATGAAGCTGCCGAAACCCTTGATGATCTTGCCTGCCGCCTGTGCGCCCTCGTCGCCGTGAACGAGGATGAGCCGCGTCGAGGCAATGTTCAGAGAGAGACGGAATAGCGTCACGATGAGAAGTATCGACGGGAAGACTGAGAAATCAAGGGGTCTCTTGATGTACATGGCAATGAAAAGAATGACCAGCGAGATGGATATGCTCATCGACAGGAAGATATCAATGAAGAAACTGTTGAGAGGAACGATCATTATCATGATGACGAAAACGACACTCACGGCAATGAGCATGTCGCTTTTGCTTTTCAGGCTGGCACCCATCGCACCCATTTACAGTGACCCCCTCCCTTTCCTTTTGAAGATGCCCGCCAGGAGCTCGGCCACGATGAGATAGAACTTCTCGGGTATGTAATCGCCCACGTTCACCGCGTGATAGAGACCCTGCGCCAGCGGTTTGTTCTCGACGAGAGGCACCCGGTGCTGGGCCGCCACCTCCTTTATCCTCAGGGCCACAAACCCTGCTCCCCTGGCAACGACCTTCGGCGCGGGCATTTCATGCGCCCTGTATTTCAGGGCCACGGCGAAGTGCGTCGGGTTCGTCACGATCACATCGGCCGTCTTCACATCGTCCATCATCCTGCGGCGGGCCATCTCGCGCTGAAGGTTGCGGATCCTCCCCTTGACAAGCGGGTTGCCCTCGCGTTCCTTGTGCTCCTCCTTGACCTCCTGCATCGTCATCATCATGGATTTCTTGAAGTCCCACTTCTGATAGGCGAAATCGAGGGCCGCCAGAAAAAGGAAGATGATCCCGATCTTGAGGGTCAGGCTGAATGATGCCTGTCCCAGAAAACTGACGATCGTGCCCGGATCCTGGCCGGTGAGACCGAAGATGACGGGCATCTGACTTACGATGAGACTGCGTGCCACATAGATGAGAAGGATGATCTTGATGATCGATTTCAGGAGCTCCACAAAGGATTTCTTGGAGACAAGGTTCTTTATTCCCTTGGCCGGGTTCATCTTGCCCATGTCGGGGCTGAGGGCCTCAAAACTCCACATGAACCCCGACTGCATGATGCTGCCGGCAAGCCCGAGAACGGTAACGATGGCGAACACGGGCACCACGATATACCACCACCGGACGAGGGCGAAGGAAAAGATGTCGTACATGTTGCCGGGTCCCACCTCCATGTTGGCGTTCCTGGCAAAATTGGCATACACCTTGAACATCTCCTGGAAGCCCTTGGACACCATGAAATAGAGGAAGATGGTTGAAAAGAGGATGATAATGGAGGTGTTAACCTCGCGGGAGATCGCCACCTTCCCCTTCTTCCGTGCATCCTCCAACCGTTTTTCGGTTGGCTGTTCGGTCTTCTCCTGAAAACTATCCGACATGTCCTATCCCATCATCCGGATAACCCGGATAAAATCTGTTTCAAGCCCCCGGAAGAGGCCGCTAATATTCGGCACGATATAGCCCAGCGACATGCCCAGCATCAAGACCGTTATGAGTATCTTCACGGGTATGGCGTCAACGAAGACATTTGCCTGGGGTATCATCCGCGAGAGCATTCCAAAGGCCAGTTCCACGAGAAAGAGCGTCACGATTATCGGGGCCCCTATCCTGAAGGCCGCCCCGAAGATGCTGCCCGTTGCGCTGACAAGAAAGCCCGCGAGGGAAGAGTGAAGGGTCACGGCGCCGATGGGCAGTTCCCGAAGACTGTAGGCTATCCCCTTGATGACCATGTGGTGCGCGTCGATGACGAAGAATATCAGGAGGGCGATGAGGTTCTTGATCTGTTCCAGGATGGACACCTGCTGCTGGGAATAGGGGTCCATGAAACGAGCAAACCCGAGACCGGCCTGCAGGGATATGATCTCACCGGACATGCTGGCCGAAACAAAGACGAGGCGAACGATGAAGCCGATGGTCGCCCCGACGAACACCTCCTTTGCGCACATGATGAAGAGCATGAAAGAGTCCTGGTGCACAACGACATTCGTCCTGACGATATCGTAGAGAAGGTAGGCGATCATAAGGGAAAGACCGCCCTTGAACATGGCGGATACTGATCGCGAGGTGAAAAGGGGTATCATGAAAAGCACCGCCGCTACCCGGAAAAAGACGAGGAGAAATCTCTGGATCTCGAATGTGATGGCTATGTCCGTCATCTATCTCACGTATAGCGGTATGTTGCTGATGAGATTCACCGTAAAGGAGATGGCGAAATTCATCATCCAGGGGAAAAGAACGATCAGGCAGACGGATATGACAAGGATCTTCGGTACGAAGACGAGCGTCATCTCATGGATCTGCGTGGCCGCCTGAAATATGCTGATGATGAGACCCACCGATATGGAGGCCACGAGAAGGGGCGCCATGAGGATGAGCGTCGATTTAAGGAAGTCTCTGAATATCTGAATAACAAGGTCCTGGCTCATTGAAGTCTCCTATTGAAAACCTTTGATGATCGACCCCACGAGGAGGTTCCACCCATCCACAAGAACAAAGAGCATAACTTTGAAAGGCAGGGATATGAAGATGGGAGGAAGCATCATCATGCCTGCCGATAGAAGGACGCTCGCGACGACCATGTCTATCATCAAAAAGGGTATGTAGAGGAGAAACCCGATCTGGAATGCCCTCTTGAGCTCGCTTATGGCAAAGGCGGGAACGATGACCCGCAGCGGCAGGTCCTTCGGCCCTTCCGGTCTCTTGAGCTTGGCGATGTTCATGAAGAGGGCCAGATCCTTCTCCTTCGTGTATTTGAGCATGAAGGTGCCCAATTCCCTGGTGGATTTGTCCATAAACTCCTCGAAACCGATCTTGTTGGCAAGATAGGGCTTGAGCGCCGCTTCGTTGACCCTGTCGTATGTCGGGGCCATGACGAAAAGGGTGAGGAAGAGGGAAAGACCGACCACCACCTGGTTTGGCGGAAGCTGCTGTATGCCCATTGCCTGCCGCAGGAAAGACAGGACGATGACGATGCGGGTAAAGGAACTCATGAGAAGAAGAATAGCCGGGGCGAAGGCAAGTACCGTCAGCACTATGACGATGTTGATGAGATTCCGTCCGCCGTCGGCTCCGACGAGGGAATTGAGCATGTTCACCGACGCGGCCTTGTCCGCCTTTGCCGAAACAACGGCGGGCAATGCGACGAGGGAGAGGACGATGCATATCACCACGAGGTATTTCATGAACTCTCCCCTTGCTGCTTGTGCCACTTCGCGAGAAGAGTTATCTCCTTGTCCCCTGCTCCGATCACGAGGACATGGTCCCTGACCTCGACCACGGATATGAATTTCCTGGGCGCGAGGTAAATGGTGTCGACTTTCTTGAGGCCGTAATTTGCGGCATCCTTCGGCCTGAACCTGAGGTTCAGTTTGCCGGCGTACCGGGAGAGCAGGTAGATGCCGGCGATCATCCCCGCCATGATGAAGATGACCTTGATCATGCCGAGGTACGTATCCATCAACCAAGCTCCTGGACGCGTTCCTTGGGGGTAAGGATCTCCATGATCCTCACTCCGAGCCGCTCGTTGACGAGAACTATCTCGCCCTTGCCCAGAAGCTTGTCGTTGACGTAGATATCGACGGACTCTCCGGCTATCCTGTTCAGCTCAATGATGGAACCCTTGGAAAGGGCCAGAAGTTCGCCTATGGTAAGTTTCGTCCGGCCTATCTCGACGGAGATCTCCACGGAGATGTCGAGAAGGCTATCGATGTTCATCTCGAATTTCTTTGGGCCGCCGTTCGCAACGGCGGCGGGTGATTCATTCAAAAGCTCTTCCATTATTCCTCCATGGCCCTGAAACCCCCGTCCGGGGAATGGACCGTCTCACAGCCTCTTTTGCCGCTTCTACTGGATGATGTCATCTATCCTGACCGCTTTACTGCCTTTGAAAACGCCCATCTTTCCGCGAAACTTCGTCTTCTTGTGGATCTCCATATCGACGGCATCATTAACATACCGGTCGACCATCACCACATTCCCGGCGCCCAGCGACGCGAATTCGTGGAGGGACATCTTCTTTCTCCCCAGGATGGCGCACACCTGGACGGGCACGTCCATGATGCGCTCCCGCATCTTTGTCAGCCACTTTTCGCGCATTTCCATGTCCTCGCGGGACGGAGTGGAAATGAGATAGCCCTTTATGCTCTCAAGAACGCCGTAGGGCATGCAGATCTTCATCCAGCTCGTGATGTCCCCGATCTCTATGGAAAACTCGTTGAGGTTGACGATCTCCTCGCGCGCGACCATGGTGATGTAGTTGGGGTTTATCTCGGAACGGGAATATTTGCAGTGTATCTCGTACACGGGCTCCCAGGCCTTTTCCATTTCCACGGAAACGAGGTCGATGAGTTTCTTGATGACGCTGAACTCGATCTTCGTGAACTCCCTGCCTTCGATCCTGGCGTGGGATATCGAGGCGCTTCCGAAGACGGTCTCCAGAACAGAAAAGATAAGCTTGGCATCGAAGATCACAATGAAAAAGCCGTTGAGATTCTCTGTCACGACAATGTTCATGTTCGTGGGCAGGGGAAGTGTCTTTATGAATTCGCTGTATTCCACGTACTGAGCCGGCGCGGGACCCACTTCGATCTCACGCTCCATGAAAAGGGAGAGGGCCGACCGGAAGGATTTGGAGAACCTGTCGTATATGAACTCCAGTGCCGGCAGCCTTTCCTTCTTGCCCTTCGTGAAACGGACAAAATCGAAATCGGCCACTGCCTTCTCTTCGGCTGCCTGTTGTATTGGTTCCTCGGGGGGAGCGCTCTCCGTCAGGATCTCGCCTTCCGATATGCCCCCGAGCAGAGCATCGATCTCAGCCTGTGAAAGAACCTGGTCCATCAATACCTCACTGGATTATAATGTCCGTGATATACACGGCCTTCAGTTCCCCATCGCTCCTGAAAATAGCCTTCAGGCTGTCATGGACCTCTTTCTTGATTGTCTCCCGCTGGTTGACATCCATGAGCACCTCGGCCGCCTTCGCGCCGAATATGAAGAGTATCCTGTCACGGATAACGGGTATTATCTTCTTTGTCTCCTCCATGGCCTTGACGTCCTTGACCTCAAGCCCCAGGGACACCTTTGCGTACTTAGCCTGGCTGCCCGTCAGGTTGAAGACGAAAGGCTCCAGTTGAAGGATAGGCCCCACAGCCTCCTTTTTCGCCGCCGTCTCTTTGGCCGCCGCAGGCTCTTTGCCGAGATATTTGGCCGCTATCTTCTTGCCGAACATGAAGTAACCGCCGGCACCGCCGGCAATGATGAGAACGAAGACAACGAGGAGGATAAGCTTGAACTTGCCCTTTTTCCTGACAGGCTTCTCCTGCTCCTCCATTTGCCCCATTTCCGCAGCATCTGTTTTTTCTTGTCTCTCTTCGGCCATCAGGATTCTCCTTGGAGAAACGAAGAAGCAATAAGTGTGCCAACAAGAAAACGGCTTGACATTACAGGGAAAATAATGATTCAGCCAGCTGCCGCGGGCCACATCGCGTCAGGGAATTGACAGAGAGGCGGTTTCAGCTTTCAGGAAAAACGAAAAGAACGGGTGTCCGGTGCTTCGTGGCAGGAAGACAGGGGTCGGTTTTCCGACCCCTGTCCCTTACTTGAAATTTGAAACCTGAGACTTCTTTATCGTTTGATATTCATAAGCTCCTGCAGAACCTCGTCGGTGGTGGTGATAACGCGGGAATTTGCCTGGTAGCCTCTCTGTGCGATGATCATTTTTACAAACTCCGTAGCGAGGTCCACGTTGGACTGCTCGAGGGAGTTGGCGCTGATCTTGCCGAGGCCGCCTTCGCCGGGAGCATTGGTGTAGGCAACGCCGGAGTCGATGGTCTCTGAATAGAGGTTGCTGCCTTCCTTTGTCAACCCGTTGGGATTGTTGAAATTTGCCAGGGTGATCTGGTAGAGGTTCAGGATCTGGCCGTTGGAGTAGTGGCCGGAGATGACACCTTCGGCACTGACCGTCACGTTCTGGAGGACGCCGGGGGGATAGCCGTCCTGGGTCTGAAAGTTCGTAGTCGAGGCGATGGGGTACTGGGTCGTTGTACCGCCGCCGGAGCCCGAACCGAAAACAAGATCGATCGCCTGGGCCGGGTTGGCACCCTGGGAGAAATCGAAGCTGACGGTTGTCGCGTCGCCGCCGGTTGTCAACGCACCGTTGTTGTTGAATGTGAGGGTACCCCAGCCGGCAAGGTCATTGGCACCGGTCGCGGAATCAGCCGCGTCAAGGTGGGCCATCCACTCCCAGACGCTGGTCTGTGGAGAGGTCGTCTCGTAGGCCTTGCGAAAATAGACCGTTACCACGTGGGGCTGGCCAAGGGAGTCGTATGCCGTGACGGACGATGAATAGTTCGATGTCGTCGTCGGGTTCTTTGTTGCGCTCACATAGTCCGTGGAGAATCCTGTGTAGGCGATCGTCCTCGACGCTCCGTCGGTAAGGGCGGTGTCAGTGATAATGTCAAGTCCCGAACCGCCGATATTGGTGTATGACGTTGCCGCATCAACGAGAGCGGTGTATGTGACCGTGGATCCCGTCGCGGCACCTGTCGGATCCGTAAGATCACATTGTATCGTCAATGTCCCCTGAGTGGCAGGCGCAACCGGGTCTGCATAGGATATCGTGTAGGCACCGGTCCTCGGATACCTGCCCTCGCTCAGAGTCACGCTGGTGACGGTCCCATTGGCCACACCGCTCAATGTCCCCAGGTTGCCCGCCACAGTCGCGTCGGACTGGAGGTTCACGTTCATCCCTATGAACTCGGTGGCCCTTGGTTCGCTGGGGGCCTGGGATATGATGATGTCCGTATCGACGCCATAGGGGGCGTTCGTGGTCCGGTCTATCTGCCGTCCCTGGAGGATATCACCCGCGGGGTTCGTCATGTAGCCGTCAGCGTCAAAACGGAACTGGCCCGCCCTCGTGTAGTAGTTGGTCTGGCTTTCCGAAGACCGGACAATGAAGAACCCTTTACCTCCGATTGCAAGGTCCGTGGACTCGCTGGTGCTTTCAAAGCTGCCCTGGCCAAAGGACGTGTCGACGGAACTCAGCGCCGTGCCCCTGCCGACCTGGCTCGAGCCGGAGGTCCCGTTGATCGACTGATACAGGACATCCTCGAAGGTCGCCCTGCTCCCTTTGAACCCGACGGTATTGACGTTGGCGATGTTGTTGCCCACAACATTGATGGAATTGCTGTTGGCCATCAGACCGCTGATGCCTGAGAAAAATGAGCTTAGCATGGTTGTTTGCCTCCTTTCTAATTCTTGATCGTTGTAACCGAGCTTGCCGTGTATTGGTCCCCATTGCCAGCAACGAGGACGACACTGGTGTCGGTACTTTTCACTCCCGTGACGATCCGGTATGCCGCCGTGGCGCATTCGACGGCGGAACCATTTTTGAACGCGGAGGCCGTCACCTCCACGGTATCGGCGCTCTCGTTCGTGTATGTAAGGGATTCGCCGTTGTTTCTGGTCACTTCCTCCACGCTGCCATCATTGATGTTGGTGATGGAAAAGACCACCTTGTCGTAGTCGGCCGAAGGCGCTGCCGTTATCTCGTCGCCCTGCGAGAGAGTGTTGCCGTCGACGGAGATCTTCTTCCCTATCATGTCGAGAAGATTTCCCGTTTCGATGGTGGTCTCCAGGTCCGCAAGGGAATCGTAGATGTTCTGAAGCCTCTCGACCTGGGTCAGCTGCGCCAGCTGGCTCATGAACTCATTTGTCTCCATGGGATCGAGAGGGTCCTGGTATTTGAGCTGGGTGACGAGCATGTTCATGAAGGCGTTCGTATCGAGAAGCTCCGTGGTTGCCGCTGATGACGTCGTCGAGCTTGTTCCCGTTGTATCCACTGTGTTTGTGACGCTTGTAATAGCCATGGTGCCTCCTTATGCCAGGGTTTCGAAAAAGGAGCCGAAGTCCTGCTGCTCAGCCGTTTCGTTTTCCTCGGCGTCTTGATGCTGTTTCTGCTGCCTCTTCCCCTGCGCGTCCTGGTCGATATCGACATGGATCGTCGTCTGGATGTTCCTGTTCTCAAGGACTCTTGCGATGTCCTCCTTTTGGGACTGAAGGAAATTCATGGTCGTCTCGCTCGTGGTTTTCACTTCAACCGTCACGGAAGACCCTTCATCCCTCAGACCGACAAGGACCGTTTCATTATCATCGATCTTCAGTCTCACCGTCATGTCCATGTTCATGCTCCTGCCGGCGAACTGCTCCGTAAGTTTCTCTATTTTTTCCACCATCATTGCGCCAAAATCATTCTTCACGACGCCTTTCGTCTCCGGCGCGGCCTGGCGGGTACCATGGCGGGATGAATCGTTCTGCTGAATGACAGGATTGTCACCGCTGTCGCGCTCCTCCCCGATCTCCGTGTCCATCGTTTCTTTGACCCGTATGACGATCTTGTCGGGCTCCGTTGTATCCTTCAGTGCTGCTGTCGGGCGGGAAGCAAGGATCGCCCTGTCATCCTTCGCGGCAGCGGGGGTCTCGGCTGCCGGTGCCGCCGCCTGTGTCCCCATTTCCTTCTTCATCGATGGATCCGGCACCACTGCCTTTTTTGCAGCCCTCACAACCTCAACGACAAATGCGGGGGCCTCCTGGTCTTCAGACACACCGGTCTGGGCGGGTCCTTTCGGCGCCTCCGTCTTGATCGCAGACCAGTCCGGCTTTTCGGGCTGTTCAACGGGAACCGCATCCTTCCCGGCGGAAGACGCGTCTGCGGTGCCGCTCTTCCCCGTCCTCCCCTCGAGTTGGAGAAGGACCGATGCAAGACACCCCATGTAGCGGTTCGCGCCTTCCATGTCCTTGTCCTCACAACCCTCTCCGGATTGAGTCGGTTTTGCGTTCGTGTCTTCAGCGCTCTTCAGCTCGACCTCATCGCCGCCGGAGAGGACCTCGAGAACACCGCGGAGAAAGTCGGCTATTGCCTCTGGGTCCACCTCTTCAACGTCCGCAGTGTTGTCTGTGACGACGGGTTGACCTATCGCAGCAATGAGGGAAGAAACGAGAATCGAGATCTCCTCAGGATCCTGGCTCGCTGCTGCGACAGGGCAGGAGCAGACATCCTCCGCCTCGCCGCCTGCGGCCTTGCCGTTATCCGCCGCGACACCCGCGGGCATCGAAGACAACGACATATTCACGGTCCCACCCATCTTCTGCGCAAGTATGTCAAAGAAGGCATTCTGTCCTTCGCTCGACAACCCAGCGTCTCCCTGGGGAAACAACTGCCTCCCCAGTCCGATCAAATTCGTAAACAGGCTATTCAAAAGTTGGCTTTCCATGCCCTTCCCTAAAACAAATTCTGTGCCATGACGTCACAGTCAATAATTTCCAGCTGTTACGGAACACTGGTCGGGATGACAACCCCCATTACCAGGGAAATTATTTCCACGAAGGGGAAATAATTTCCTGCAGGGAGACAGGACGGTCTCAGCTTTCAGGCTAACCGTCTTTACGCTTTCCTGGCTTCGAGTCTCAGGGCTATTTCGTCGAGGAGTTTCTGTTCGCGGCGGTTTTCACTTTTTTTGAAGGCTTTGTTTATCTTTTCCTGGAGCTTGGAGAGCATCTTCAACTCCCGGGCAAATTCATAGAATTCCTGCTGCAGGACATCGATGGTCTCCTGCATTGAGTCCTTTTCGTAAACGAGACTTGATCTTGATACGTCCAGATAGTCGAGATAATCCTTTATCACGGCAAAGTCATTGCCGGAAACCGAACGGGCGGTGAGCCTTGCATAGCTGTCGTCGATCTGTCTGTCAACGGAGGCGATCTCCTGGCAGATGGCGGCCATCTTCGCGGCGGCCTCCTCGATCTCGCGCTCCTTGTCCTTCTTGAGCTTCTCCTTGATCTCGATAATGCGGTCTATGCGCTTGCGGTCCATGACCTATCTTCTACACATAAAAGAGTATCTTCATACTGTTCTGCGTCTCCTCCAGGGGGACGCGCTCGTCCACACCCTGTTGGAGGAAGGTCCTGACCTTGTCTATCATGGATATGGCATGATCCACCTTCTGGTTGTTCCCCGGGGTGTAGGCGCCGATGTTGATGAGGTCCTCCGCCCGCTCGAACTCGGCGAGTATCTCCACTATCCGGCTTGCGTATTCCGTCTGGTCCCCGGGGGTTATGTCCTTCATGAGTCTCGATACGCTGCGAAGGACATCTATGGGCGGATAATGGTTGGCATCGGCGAGCTTCCGCGAAAGAACCACGTGGCCGTCGAGGATGGACCGGGCAGAGTCGGCTATGGGATCGTCGAGATCGTCGCCTTCCACAAGGACCGTGTAGATGGCTGTCATGGTCCCGCTTCCCTCACCGTTGCCCGCTCGCTCGAGAACCTTCGCAAGGAGCGAGAAGACGCTCGGCGTGTACCCCTTTGACGTGGGAGGTTCGCCGATGGCGAGGCCGACCTCGCGCTGGGCCATGCTGAAACGCGTCAGGGAATCCATGAGAAGCAGCACGTCGTTTCCCCTGTCCCGAAAATACTCGGCAAGGGCAATCGTGAGAAAGGCGCCCCTTACCCTTATGAGGGGCGGTTGGTCGGACGTCGCGACGACGACGACGGAATTCTTTATGCCGTCGCCCAGGTCGCGCTCGATAAATTCCCTCACCTCGCGGCCGCGCTCGCCGATAAGCCCGATGACGTTCACGTTCGCTTCGGTATGGCGGGCGATCATACCCAGAAGGACGCTCTTGCCCACTCCGGAGCCGGCAAAGATGCCCATCCTCTGTCCCTTGCCGCACGTCAGGAGTCCATTGATGCTGCGGATACCGAGATCGAGGGGTTCCGTGATGCGCCTCTTAAACATGGGGTTCACGGTATCGCGATAGATGGGAACCTTTTCGCTGCACTGGAGGGGACCTTTCCCGTCCATGGGGTTGCCCAGACCGTCGATGACGCGGCCGAGAAGGCCTTCGCCGACGGTGATATCGACGGTCTTCCTCCTGGAGAGTATCCTCGAACCGATGCCCACCCCCCGTATGTCACCAAGGGGCATGAGCAGCGTCTTGCCGTCCCTGAAGCCCACCACCTCTGCGTCGATGGGAACTGCACTGTCAACGGGATAGATAAGGGCAGAATCACCGACGGACGAGATTGGCCCTTTCCCTTCGATGACGAGGCCCACGACCTGGTTCACCTTTCCGTAAACGCGGTAGGGATAGAGGTCTGACAACATGTCCCTCTTCAGGGGCAGGATCTGATCAATCGAGGTTTCCATTGAAAAGCTCTTTCTTAAGTTCTTCCATCTGGACGGATATGCGGCCGTCTATGTCACCGAAGTTCGTCTCGATGACGAAACCGGGCTCGTGCATCGTGTCATCCTTTACGATCTTGAAGTTGCTCAGCTCCGACCCGGAAATGAGTTCGGCGTCCTCGCTGCGCAGGCGTATCGTCGTTCCGCTTCGTTCCTCACAGAGGGAAAGCGCCTTCCTCACCATCCTCAAAATGGCATCGTGATGCTCCCTGCATTCCCTGAGTATGATGGCCTCCGCGAAGACCAGGGCCAGTTCCGTAGAGAGGTTCTCGGCCCTTTTCACCAGATCCTCCTTGAACAGGGAGAGTTCAGCCATGAAACCGCCCAGCCGCTTGATGAGGGGATCCACCTTCTTCATGCCAAGCTCGTGCCCGGCCTTTTCGCCCTGCGCAAAGGCCTCTTCAAAGACCTTTCGGGCCTCTTCCTCCATATTGACCGGTGCCGGAGCCACGACGGGTTCCTCTTTGTCGGCGGGACCCTGCTCTTCGTCAAAAAGCCTGATGAAATCCGAAGATCTTTCCTCCGGCATTTCTCCGCTGAGGTCGTACAGGGTAAAGCGTTCCGTGTCCTGGTCTTTCAAACGAACTCTTCATTCCCCCGGGAAAGAAAGATCTTGCCCTCGCTTTCAAGCTTCTTGGCGACCATGGCGATCTTCACCTGAGACTTTTCGACATCCGAGAGGCGCACGGGGCCCATCGCCTCGAGGTCTTCCTTTAGCATGGCCGCCGCGCGTTCGGACATATTGGAGAATATCTTCTCCTTCATGCTGTCGGAGGCGCCTTTGAGGGCAATGCCCACATCCTCTGACGAGATTTCCTTAAGCAGCGTCTGGACGCTGCGGTCATCAAGGTTGGCAAGGTCTTCGAAGGTGAACATGAGCTGCCGGATACGCTCCGCCAGTTCGGGATTCGTCTCCTCGAGTTTTCCCAGAAGCTCCGACTCGAGCGTCCTGTCCATCTGGTTGAGAATGCTGGCCACCACCTCGACACCGCCGAGCCGTTTGCCTTCGGCGCCGCCCATGGTGCTTTCAAGCTGATCCCGTATCACGCTTTCGATCTCGGCGAGTATCTTGAGCTCCACCTTTTCGAGGTTTGCCATCCGCACGACAACTTCCGTCTGAACCCTGTCGGGCAGGCAGCTTATGGCATCTCCGGCTTTCTTGGTACCCAGTACCGACAGGACCAGGGCCATCGTCTGGGGATGCTCTCCCCTGATCACGTTCGCGAGAACCCTCGGGTCACAGCGTTTCAGGAACTCTCCGGGAACGCCCTTCCTCGTATCAAGATTGCCAAGAAGGATCTCCGCCTTTTCCTCGTCGAAGCTCTTTTTGACAAGAAGGCGGAACTTGCTCTCTCCACCGACAACATTCTTGCCTTTCCTGGAGGCCTTCGTCATGAACTCGTCCTGGACCTTGTGCACTATATGGTCGGGAATCAATTTGAGATTGGTGATCTCCTTGCCGATGGCCTCTATCTCCTGTTCATCGAGGCCCTTCATAACCTCCTTCGTCACCTCGTCATCCATGGTGAGAAGGAGAATAGCGGCTTTTCTGATTCCCGACAGATCTTCAGCATTCATGGATCACGTCCCTTCCTTGACCCACTCTTTGATCACGGAACCGACAACACTCTTGTCCCTCATCACATCATTTATCGCCGTCTGCTGCTTGTTTTCTATTGCGGCAGGCTGGTCTCCTCCTGCCACCGCGGCATTGCCGCTCTTCATGTACACATCCTTGACATGATAAAGTGGTGCGCGATCGGCCCTCGATTTCAGGAATCCCAGCAGGGGCCTGATCACGAAGAAGAACAGGGCCGCAATGATGAGAGCGTAAAAACCGTATTTGCTGAAGCTGAATATCATTTCTTTCCGTTCCGCCGCGTCGAGAAGTCCCTTCTCGTCTGCAAGGCCCTCAGCCTCGAAGGGAACGTTGAGGACCTCTATCTTGTCCCCGCGTGCCTCGTCGATCCCGACCGCTCTGGCCACAATCCCCTTTATATCGGCAAGCTCCTTCTGGGACCGGGGGGAATACTTCAACTCCTCCCCATTCTGGCCCTTCACCTTTTCATACTTCCCGTCGAGAACGATGGCAATGGAAAGGCGCTTGATGTCGCCGAAGGGCTCCACTATCTTCTTGACGGTCTTGCTGACCTCGTAGGTCACCTGAGACTCTTCGCGCTCGGATTCGCTGCCGCGCGTCCCTGCTGCGGCACTCTGAACACTGGCCGCGGCGGACCTCCCATTCGTGTTTCTGCCGGCAACGTTCGGGACGTTGGATGCAACTCCCGGCACACCTGCCGTCGCGCCAAGGCGGTTCAGCAGCTTCTCCCTGCTCTTGCGCTCGCTGATGGGGACCCTCCTGTTGGGGTCGAACTCCTCCTCCACCTTTTCCACCTTGCGAAGGTTGAGTTCCACATTTGCCCGTATGATGGACTTGTTGGCGGGTATGAACCTGTCGAGCATGGATTGAACGGATTCCTCGATGGTCCTCTCCACACCCTTCTGCAGTTCGAACTGCTGGCCTGAAAGGGCCACCGCGGTCCCTGCGCTGCCGGCCTTGTAGAGGATCTTCCCGAAGGAATCGACGATGGTCACGTTGTCGGTCTTGAGACCTTCTATGCTGCCCGATACCAGGTGGACGATGCCGGCCACCTGTTCCTTGGAGAGCGACTTGCCGCCCCTGAGTTTCAGAAAGACCGATGCGGTAACGTCCTTCTCCCTGTCGGTAAAGAGGGTCTGCTCCGGGATAGCGATGTGCACCCGGGAGGACCTGACCTCCGGCATCTGGTTGATGGTGCGCGAAAGCTCTCCCTGTATCGCGCGTTTATAATTGATATTCTGCATGAATTCCGTCATGCCGTAGTTCGTCTTGTCAAAAAGTTCGAAACCGACCCCTCCTCCTCCGGGAAGGGCGTTCTGACCGGCCAGCATGAGCCGCACATCATAGACCTTTTCCCTGGGGACGGAGATCGAAGTGCCGCCGAGGCCCAGTTTGTAGGGCACCTTGAGCTCCTTGAGCTTCGTTACGACCACCGAGGCGTCTTCCGTGGAGAGGCCCGCGAAAAGCGTCTGGTAATTCTCCTTCTGGAGAAGGGAAAGGCCGATAATGGAGCCGCCCACCAGCGCTATGAAGACGAAGAGATACATGTAGAGCTTGCTCTTCGGAGTCGTCTTCAGGTAATTCCTTGTGGTGTTGAGAAGTTCGTCCATCGGCGGCATGGGTTACACCTGCATTCTCATGATCTCTTCGTACGCGGAGATGATCTTGTTCCGTATCTGCATCATCATCTGGAAGGACAGGTCCGCTTTCTCGATGGCGATCATGGTGGTTTGAACATCGGTATTTTCCATCTTGACCAGTTTTTCCACTTCCTGGTCGGCTTCTTTCTCGAGTTCCACGACCTTCTTGATGGAGTCCTTGAGGACATCACCGAAGGAGGTTTTGGCCTTTTCGTTGGCCGGTTTCTGAACCTCGCCGAAGTTGGGAAGAGTAAAGTTTTCTACCTTCATGGGTCCGCCCCCTATTTTATAAGCTCGAGAGTCTTCAGGAACATGTCCTTTGTCGTGCTGAGAACGTTGGCGTTCGCCTCGTACGCACGCGCCGCCGCCGTCATATCCGTCATCTCTTCCATAAGGTTCACGTTGGGAAGCGTGACATACCCTTCCGAATTGGCGTCGGGATGGCTCGGGTTGAACACCATCTGGAAAGGTTTGTCGCTCTCCTTGATGGTATCGACATTGACGCCTTCGATCTTCTTCGAGAGGCCTCCCGAGAAGGTCTTGTCATCGGACACGTCGACGGACTTGAAGACGACATCCTTTTTCCTGTACGGCCCGCCCTCTTCCGTGCTCGTCGTCTGAACGTTGGCAAGGTTCGATGCCACGATGTCCATGCGTGTCCTCTGTGCCTTCATCCCCGAAGCGCTGATCTTGAAAATATCCAATGCTCCCATATTCTTACCTCTTTCCCTCGCCTATAAGGTATCTCATCATAGCAAAACGTTTTGAGGCCATCTGGACCAATGCCTGGTACATGAGCTGGTTCTCCGTGAGCTTTACCGTCTGGTCTTCCAGACTGACGGTGTTTCCATCAAGGCGCGCAAGACCGTCGCGGCCAGGGTTTTCCGTGATCGTGAAGCCCGCTTCGCCCGAGGGGGTCATCCCCGCATCAGCGCCAACGCGTCTTTGCAGTTCGCGCTGGAAATCGATCTCTTTCTCCTTGTACCCCGGGGTCTGTGAGTTGGCGATATTGCCTGAGATCACCTTGTGGTAGAAGGCCCTGATCGAAAGCGCTTTTCCAATGAGATCCACTATCTGCATATCAGTACTCCCTTACCGGCACATCAATGCCCATGGACCTGTATTCATTGATCTTGTTGCGCAGGGTCCGCGCCGTGATGCCCAGTATGCCCGCGGCCTTCGACCGGTTGCCCCTGACGGACCTCAGGGCATCGATGATGAGCTTCGTCTCCATTTCCCTGACGGAACCAACCGCCATGTCCTGGGCCGGCCTTCCCTCATCCAGGTGGCTCATGGTGATCACAGAGCCGTTGGAGAGTATGCATGCCCTGGCTATGACGTTTTCCAGTTCCCGCACATTGCCCTTCCAGTACCTGCCGGTGAGATGTTCCATCACCTCGTCACAGACGCCGATATCCATTCCCCGGGAATGTTTCTTCAGGAGGTGACCGACGAGCGGCGCTATGTCTTCGCGGCGGTCGCGCAGCGCGGGGATGGTAATGGGAAAAACACTGAGGCGATAGTACAGATCCTCGCGAAAACTCCCGTCGCTGACGGTTTTCACGATGTCCCGGTTCGTGGTGGCAATGACCCGGACATCGATCTTCCTGGGGGAGCGGGAGCCAAGGACTTCCACCTCCCTTTCCTGGAGGACCCGAAGCAGCTTTGCCTGGAGCTTGAGGTCCATTTCGGTGATCTCGTCGAGGAGGATGGTCCCCTTGTCTGCAAGCTCGAACTTTCCCGGTTTTCGCGACATGGCGCCTGTAAAGGCCCCTTTCTCGTAGCCGAAAAGCTCGCTCTCGAGGAGGTTCTCCGGCAGGGCGGCGCAATTCACGGCAACAAAGGGCATGTGGGCGCGGCCGGAATTCTCGTGGATGAATTTCGATACCACCTCTTTGCCGACACCGCTCTCTCCGAGAACCAGCACCGTGGCATCCGACCCGGCAACCCTTTGCGCCTTCTGGAGCACCTCTTTCATCTCCCTGGAGGCAAGGACTATCTTCCCGTTGTTCACGCCGAGGGCCCGCCTTACCACGCTGTAGAGCATATCGGTGTTGAAGGGCTTCTGAATGTAGTCATAGGCCCCCTCTTTAATGACCTTTACCGCATCCTGGACCGTGCCGTACCCCGTCATGAGGATGACGGGCACAAGAGGCGACGTCTCCTTTATGGCCTTAAGAAGGTCGATGCCTCCCAGATGGGGCATCTTCACATCGGTTATGACGAGGTCGAAGATGTTCCTGTCAATCTCGACCATGGCCTTCTTGCCGTCCTCCGCCAGGGCGACATTGTAGCCGGCGCGTACCAGCGATTCCTTCAGCGCTATGCGCATGTGATTGTCATCATCGACTACAAGGACATTGGTTTTCATATGACTGCCAGCCTCTCCTTCGGGATATAGATGAGGAAGGATGAACCCGATCCCTCATCGGACTCAACCTCGATCGAACCGCGGTGTGCCTTCACGATGTTGTAGACGATGAAAAGCCCCAGGCCAACGCCCTTGTCCTTCGTTGTGAAAAAGGGGTTGAAAATGCTTCTGCGCAATTCCTCCGCCATGCCCGGCCCGTTGTCGCTCACAACGAGAACCGCATAGCGTTCGTTCTCGCGTATATCGACCTTGATCCTGCCTTTGGAACCTACCGCATCCATGGCGTTGCTCACGAGGTTCATCACGACGAGCTTGATCATATCGGGATCGAAAAGCGCCCGCCCCGAACAGGCAGGCTCAAACTCAAGGTCTATATTCCTGACCGCCGTGGAGACGCTCATGAAATCGAGGGTGTCGCCGACGATGGACTGAAGTTCCCCCTCTTTCAGGGACAATTCGCGGGGACGGGTATAGGAGAGTATATTGTTGATGATCCTATCGATGGTCTTGACACCGAAAAGGATATATTCGACATACTTGCGGTCACGTACCCGCATCTTGCCTGCCATAAGCATGGAAAGGAAAAGTTCCATGCTTCCCAGGGGGTTCTTGATCTCATGGGATATCCGCGCCGCCATCTCTCCCATGGCCATGAGGCGCTCGTCCCGCTCCATATGCTCCTTCATCCGTTCAATCTCGGTGACGTCCTCAATTGCGACGACATGCTTGCCTTCGAACCCGTTGTGGAGAACCTGGGTCTTCCACCGGTACCGGCCGAGACCGCACTTTATCTCTCCCTTTCTGTCCGACGTGCTGCTGAGGCTCCCGATGATGCCCTCGGGGATCAGTTCCTCGGCATTCTTGTTCGCAAAAAGGATGGACTTGCCGTCAACGACGACGACACCGACAGGCAGGGAATCGAGTATTGTATAAAGGTACTCGCTTGCCCTCTCCAACGCCCTGTTCTTCTCCTCAAGCTCTCTTTTCAGCTCCTTGATCTGGTTTTCCAGTGTCCCGTAATGGTTTATTATGGAATCAGAGGCCTTGGAAAACTCATTGAAGGCGTTTTCGAGGATCTTGGCTTCCGGGATTTGCATGAGGGAAAAGATTGCAAGAAGGGTGCCAAGGAAAGATACAGCTATGGCCAATGACCAAATTCCAATAACCAGCGGAAGGAAACGGCCGATTCTTCAATGACCAGACAAAAGTCAACAACCGCACACATGCGGATTCCATGCGGTTCCTGAAATTTGGTCACTGGCCGTTATCTTTATTTCCTGGTCATTGGAGTTTGGTCATTGACCATTCAGGGATCTCAGTCTGATTCCCCATTTGTCATTTTTTTGACAGCCCGACTCTAGTCCAGACCCAGCCTTTTCATCTTTTCTATGAGGGTTGTGCGGTTGATGCTGAGGGCCTGGGCAGCCCTGCTCTTTACGCCCCGGGTTTCGGTGAGTGCCTTCATGATGAGGGTTTTCTCGAATTCTGAAACAAGGGTGTCGTAGCCCCTGTCTATGTCGATATCCGATGACCTGGCCTCTTCCTTTTCCAGGCTGTACAGTTTCTCGGGAAGGTCCTCTATATCGATATGGCCCTCCCTCTTAAGAACCACCATCCGCTCCACGATGTTCTGCAATTCCCTAACGTTGCCGGGGAAATCATATTCCATGAGCGCCTTCATGGCCTCTTCGGAAAAACCTTCGATGGCGGCGGAGTTGATCCTGTTGGACTGTTCGAGAAAGAAGTGGATAAGAAGAGGGACGTCCTGGCGCCGATCCCGCAATGGCGGGATCTCAATGGGAACGACGTTGAGCCGGTAGTAAAGGTCCTCGCGAAATTTGTTCTCGCTGACGAGCTCTTCCAGTTTGCGGTTCGTCGCGGCAATGATCCGCACATCGACCTTTATCGTCTTCGACCCTCCGATCCGCTCGAAGGACTTCTCCTGGAGGACCCTCAAGAGCTTGACCTGTAAATTGAAGCTCATGTCCCCGATCTCGTCAAGGAAGATCGAGCCGCCGGCCGCCAGCTCGAACCGGCCGAAGCGGGTACTGACGGCTCCCGTGAAGGCTCCCTTCTCATAGCCGAAAAGCTCGCTTTCCAGAAGAGTTTCCGGTATGGCGCCGCAATTGACCACAACGAGGGGATTGTCCCGTTTTGACGAGTTGTAATGGATCGCCCTCGCCACAAGTTCCTTACCCACACCGCTCTCCCCGGTAATGAGAACCGTGGCGTTGGTGTCGGCAACACGTTCGATCATCTCGAAAACCTTCTGCATGGGAAAACTCACGCCAATGATGTTCTCGAACTTGTACTTGTCCTTCAATGCCGATCGCAGGATAGTGTTCTCCCGGACCATCTTGTTCTCGGAATACCGCCTCAGGAGATTGGCCTTGAGGGTAAGCCCCTTGGGGATATTGTCGCTCTTGAGGAGGTTGAAGTAATATATGGCCGAATCGACGGTGGCGAGGACTTCCTCGAACTTGAAGGGTTTGAGGATGTAGTCGAAGGCGCCGCACCGCATGGCACTTATGGCGCTTTCCATGCTTCCATACCCTGTCATGACGATGCCAAGGGTATCGAGATACTCCTTCTGAATGAAGTTGATGAGCTGAAGCCCGTCGACCTTGGGCATCATCAGGTCCGTTATCAGGACATGATACCCGTTGTTCTTCAGGGCCGACAGGGCCTTTCTGCTGTCGATGTAGGGGTCGACGGTATAGCCGTTGGCACCGAGGAATTCGCCGAGCATGGAGAGGATATTCTCCTCATCTTCAACAATGATGACCCTTCCTTTTTCCATCCCTATTTCGTTGTCCGCTTGTCGATTATGATCGACTGGTTCTTGAGCATGTCCCAGGCGCGATCCTTATCGCGCTCTTCTTCCGCCCTGGCCCTTTCTCGTGATTCGTCGGAACCGACGGACCAAGTGGTGCCCTGTTTGTCCCTGACGATCTTGAGGTCATCGGAGGCAAGACCCGCCGACGCCGCAAGAAAGATCACCAGAAAAGATAGAACAGCGAGGCCGGTTTTCTTCATTGTACACGTCTCTTTACATACATATTTAATGGTACCCATATGAACACACCAATATATATAGCCAATTTTTGAGGATAAAGTAAGAGAAAAAGTCCCCACCGGGGTGAAAATGGAAGGAAAGCAAATTACCTGTGCCAATTCTGATGATGCGCTTACTTCACATGTTTCTTCTCGCTCCGGGCAGGCAAAGTACATATTTTGCTTTAAATACCCTCCGTTAGGTTAAGGACTTGACAGATTTGCCGATAACGGTATAAGGTTTGCAAGTTCCGAGGATAGTGCTATGAAGCTGAAACGGCTCAAAAAAAGATGCATGACATCCGTCACCATTCTGGTCGTCCCTCATTCCAAGTCGCAGCCTTTGAAGCTGCGGCTGCCCGTGGCCGGCCTCCTGGCATGCATGGTCCTCGCTGTCGTCGGCGCCGTCTACGTCGCGGCCGCCGGGATCAGGACCGCGGACTACTATGTAATGAAAGGCAGGCTGTCCTACTTCACGAGAGAGTTCAACGCGCTGAAGCAGAGCATTTCCTCCCTCAAGGAAACGAACAATGAGCTTTCACGCCTCGTGGAACTCAAATCAAAGAACGACATCCTCAAGTCCGCCGAATTCAGTGACTCGGGCTCCATAGATATCGAGGCCATAAAGAAAGAAATGGCGGAGACCATAGAGTCCGTGGCGGAGATCAAGAAATATATCACCGACCAGAAGAACATTTATCTTGCGACCCCTCAGGGATGGCCCATTCAGGGACAGATCAGCTCCCGCTTCGGGACCCGTCATCATCCCGTCACCGGTGTCAGGTCACACCATTCCGGGCTCGACATGCGAGCACCTCGGGGAACCCCCATCAAGGCGACCGCCGACGGCATTGTCAGTTATTCCGGTTGGTCGGGAGGAAATGGCCATATCATAGTGATCGAACACGGCTATGGTTTTTCCACCGCTTATGCGCATAATAAGGAAAACTTCGTCAAGGTCGGTCAGATGGTCAAGAAAGGGCAACAGATTGCAGCTTCCGGTTCGACGGGCATGTCAACAGGCCCCCACCTTCATTACGAGGTGTGGAAGAACGGCAAACCGGTCGATCCTGCTCAATTCCTGAAGGATGGATAAGAATGGCAAACAAGAAACATGAGGCGGGATCCCTCGAGACCCTTATAGGTCAGGATTCCATCATCCGCGGTGAGATCATATCGAAAGGCGTCGTCAGACTTGACGGCACTCTCGAAGGAAGCATTCAGGCCGACTACCTGATCCTGGGCAGATCGGGTTCCGTCAAAGGCGACATGTCCGCACGGGAGATCGTCATCGACGGTACGGTGGAAGGCGATCTGCAGGCCGAGGAACTGGTGGAGATAAATCCCGACGGCGCAGTGGAGGGCAACATCCGCACCGCAAAACTCATAATCACCGAAGGCGCTTTTTTCTCAGGTACCTCCTTCATGGAAAGACCGCGCAAGATCGAAAAGCCGGAAGAGGAGACTTTGGAGAACACGGAGACCGCCGAGGAAACCGCTGAACCCGCTCAGGAAAAGAAAAAGCTCAAAAGGATCTTCTTCTTCTGACGGTCACTGTCAAAAAACACAACAGAAATTAAGAGGAAGGGGGCCAGAAAGAACCCTGTTCTCTCTTTGCCCTGGATCCCGTCCCCTGAATCCTTCTTTCGCCTGCCCTGCCGCCCCCCGCTCCCTGTCCCCTTATTCCTTATTTTCCGCATTGTAACGAACAAACTCTTATGCTATAAATTAAAAATTCAGGCGAGGTCTTTTGTTGTGGTAAGCTTCTTGCAACACTTTTGGCATATGGATGATATGACAGGCGTTGCTGAGGTATATCTAAAATAAAAAAGGAGAGTTTGCAATGATAAGCGAGAAGAAAGCAGCAACCGATTTCGATGAAAAAGACATCACTACCATAGTTGCCGACGACCTCGAGATCAAGGGAACGATACGTTTCAAGACATCCGTCATGTTGAAGGGCGTATTCGAGGGAGAGATATACTCTGAAGGGCTCCTTGTCGTCGGGCCTACCGCACGCGTAATGGCAAGCATCACGACCCAGACGCTTGTCTCCCACGGGGAGATCACGGGAAACGTGATAGCCAACGAGCAGGTGACACTTAAGAGCACTTCCATTCACAACGGCGACATTTCCACGCCCAATGTCATTATAGAGAACGGTTCCGTATTCAACGGCTCATGCGCTATGAGAGCCAAAGACATCACGGTCAGATAGTGATAAACTCATTCAAAGGGGGTTCGGTATGTCAATAGATATTCCCGAAATAAGGGAAATAGCGGAAGGACAGATCACGACCGTAGTTGCCGAAGATCTGGAAATAAAAGGCAGTATCAGATTTAAGAGTTCAGTCATGCTCAAAGGGGTGGTCGAGGGCGAGATCATTTCCGAAGGATTGCTCGTTGTCGGACCCACCGCCAGGGTAACCGCCAGCATCAACACCAGGACACTCATTTCTCACGGATCCATCACGGGCAACGTCGTTGCCGGTGAACAGATCGTCCTTAAGAACTCGGCGACGCATAACGGCGATCTTAATTCACCTTTCGTCATGATCGAGAACGGGGCCGTCTTCAATGGTTCCTGCGTGATGGAGAGAAGGCAGTCCGACACCGCTTCAGCGCCTCCCGTGGAGACCCAGGAATACGCCGAACCGGAGCCTGTCGCGACGGAAGAAAGCACCGAATCATCATACGGCGGCGAAAACGAGGAATACGAATCCTAGGTTGACCAGCTTCAAGAAAACTCTCTTTCGAGCTGAAAGCCGGCATGGGGTCTGACCCTCCCCGGCTTTCAGCGATATCCAGACCTGAAACCATCTCTATTCCCTGTCTTCTTATTGCTTTTTTTTGGAAAACTTTCTATAGTACTAAAGTACTGTGCGACCTTATATCTCCCGGGCATCCTGCACTGATTGCGGGGAATGTGTATCGATATGCCCCTACGAGGTGATCGTGAAAAACGATGGTCTCGTCGTGGTTCTGACACCGGAGGATTGCATCGAATGCGGGGCATGCATGGAGAGCTGTGAACAGAATGCTGTCTATTTCGGCGATTAAATGAGAAAAAGGATCATTCTCGACAAGAAAGCTATTGGGCGCACGGTCACCCGCATCACCCACGAAATGCTGGAAAAGAGCGAGGGGTGCACGGAACTGTGCCTTATCGGGATAAGAACGCGGGGCGTCTATCTGGCCCACCGTATTCACGACACGGTGAGGGACGTGGAAGGCATCGAATTGCCCTTCGGCGCCCTCGACATCACCATGTATCGTGACGATATATCGAAGCTCAGGTGGCCCGAGGTCAAAAAGACGGAGATATCCTTCGATGTCAATAACATGACCGTCGTCCTCGTCGATGACGTTCTGCACACGGGCCGGACGACCCGGGCAGCCATAGATGCCATCATGGACCTCGGAAGACCGAAAAAGATACAGCTTGCCGTGCTCGTCGACCGGGGCGAGCGTGAATTGCCCATTCATCCGGATTATGCGGGCATCGTCTGCCCGGTGAATGAGAACGAAGAGATTCTCGTCCGGATGAGCGAGATAGACAGCAGGGATGAAGTAGTGATCGTAAAGGCCTGATGAACTGGAAAAGAAAAGACCTCCTCGGCATTCGCGACCTCTCGAAGGAGGAGATGCTTTTTATTCTCGATACGGCCGAATCCTTCAAGGACATTTCAAAAAGGGAGATCAAAAAGGTCCCAACACTCCGGGGCAAAACGGTCATCACTCTCTTTTACGAGCCAAGCACCCGGACGCGCACATCCTTCGAGATAGCCGCGAAGCGCCTCAGCGCCGACACGATAAACATATCTTCAAGCACAAGCAGTTCGACCAAAGGAGAAAGCCTCAAAGATACGGCCAGGAACCTTCAATCCATGCACCCTGACGCCATTGTCATCCGCCACGGCATGCCGGGAGCGCCCCACATGCTCGCCGGCATTCTCGACTCCTGCGTCATAAATGGAGGTGACGGCTCCCATGAACATCCGACGCAGGCGCTGCTCGACCTTTTCACGATACGCGATAAGAAGGGACGCATCGACGGGCTCAAGGTGGTCATCGTCGGAGACATAGCCCACAGCAGGGTTGCCCGGTCGAACATCTTCTCACTCAGGAAATTCGGCAACGAGGTCATCTGCTGCGGACCGCCCACTATGATACCTCCCCACATCGAGACCCTGGGGGTCAGGATGGAATATGATCTCAACAAGGCGGTTAAGAACGCCGACGTCATCATGATGCTCAGGATCCAGAAAGAACGGGGTGGTACGACATACATACCCTCAACAAAGGAGTATTCCACCCTCTACGGCCTCGGGAAGCAACACATCGAAGCCGCCGGCGATAACGTGATAATCATGCACCCCGGTCCCATGAACCGGGGCATCGAGATTTCCGACGAGGTCGCAGACGGACCTTCATCGGTGATCCTCGACCAGGTTGAGAACGGCGTCGCCGTCCGCATGGCCGTCCTTTATCTCCTCATTGGAGGTGAAGCGTGAAAGTCCTGATACGGGGAGGCCGTCTCGTCGACCCGAAGAACGCCATCGATGACAGGTACGATATCCTCATCGATGGTCCGGTGATCAAGGGGGTTTCAAAAAATATCCGGAAGGTCGATGGCAACACAAAGATAATAGATGCATCAAAACGGATCGTGGCGCCCGGTCTTATCGACGTGCACTGCCATCTGCGGGAACCCGGTTTCGAATACAAGGAAACCATAAGGACGGGCACGATGGCGGCGGTGCGCGGCGGGTTCACCACTATTGTCTGCATGGCGAACACAAACCCCGTCAATGATTCGCGGAGCGTCACCGAATTTATCGTCGAGAGAGCCCGTGCGGAAGGCTTCTGCAAGGTTCTTCCCTGCGGCGCCATCACAAAGGGGCTTCGCAGTGAGGAACTCTCCGAGATCGGCGAGATGTACGCAGCCGGCATAGTGGCTGTCTCAGACGACGGAAAGTCCGTCCGCGGCGCAGGGCTCTTGCGCAAAGCCCTTGAATACACAAAGATCTTCAGCCTTCCCGTCATATCCCACTGCGAGGACGATACCCTCTCCGGAGGTTGTGTGCACGAAGGCCATGCCTCGCTCCTGAGCGGACTCGAGGGAGTTCCCGCCATCGCCGAAGAACTCATCGTGGGAAGGGATATCGCCGTCGCGCGATACGTCGACGCGCCCCTCCACATCACCCATATCTCCACGGCCGGCAGCGTCGAGATCATCGAGCGGGCCAGGCGGTCATTCAAGAAGATCACCTGCGACACATGTCCCCATTATTTCACGCTCACCGATGAAGCGACTCTCACATACGACACGAACACAAAGGTGAATCCACCCCTGAGGTCGAAAGAGGATGTCAGGGCCATCAGGGAGGGGCTTCGAAAGGGGACTATCGACATCATAGCAACGGACCACGCCCCCCATGAATTCACCTCCAAAGACATGGAATTCGATCTGGCAAGCTTCGGCATTTCGGGTTTCGAGACGGCCTTCGCCCTTGCGCTGGGGCTTGTGCGCGAGGACGTCCTTGACATGAGGGGTCTTCTGGCGAAGATGACCATGAACCCGGCGGAATTGCTGGGCATAGGGTCGGGAGTCGTAGCTGAAGGCGCCCCGGCAGACCTCATCATTTTCGACCCCGACATCGAATGGACTGTAGACAGAGATTCCTTTGCGTCCAAGGGAAGGAACACCCCCTTCCACGGTATGACCCTCCACGGCAAAAACCTCCTCACCATGGTAAGCGGAAAGGTCGTCTATAACCAAATGTAGAGGCCGTTCCAAGTTGAAAAGGCTGGGTATACCGGGTATAGCACCCCTCCCCGCTGTACCTTCAGCGGCCCACGCTCTCTCACCTGCTCCTTCCTGATTCCCCTGAAACCCGAAACATTCCTTTAATCTTTTCATTGTCCGTCCGATAACCTTCATACGGAATGAAGCACAGCATAGTATTAGCGTTCTGGTTCGTACAGGGTGATGGGTCCTATATGACCTCGCGGAGGCAAAGGGGTTCCTTGAGGATGCGGAAGATATAATGTTTGTCATAATCGGTGCGATCGTCGTTTTGGTTTCTGTGTTCGGGGGCTTCGTCCTGGAAGGCGGTCCCCTGAAGCTCATCGTACAGCCGGTGGAATTCCTCATCATAGGCGGGGCGGCCCTGGGGGCAATGGTCATATCGGCCCCCAAGAAGCTTCTCATGAAGATCCTCGCAAAGGCAATCGGTTCACTGAAAGGAGCCAGTGTGAACCGTCAGCTTTACCTCGACCTTCTGAGACTCATGTACGAGATCTTCCAGGTCACCCGCAAGGACGGCCTTATCGCGCTTGAATCCCACATCGAGCACCCGGAACAAAGCAAGATCTTCACCAAGTACCCCAACATTACAAACCAGCACCACATAATATCTTTCATGACGGACACCTTCAGACTCATCGTTCTCGGAGGCATCGCGCCCCATGATATAGAAAGCCTCATGGACCTCGACATCGAAACACACCATCAGGAAGGTTCCCTGCCGGGCATGATCCTGCAGAAGATCGGCGATTCCATGCCGGGCCTCGGAATTGTTGCCGCTGTTCTCGGCATCGTCATAACCATGCAGGCGATCAACGGCCCGCCCGAGGAGATCGGTCACAAAGTGGCGGTTGCCCTCGTCGGCACCTTTCTGGGCATCTTTTTGTCATATGGCTTTATCCAGCCCCTCGCCACCAACCTGGACCTTGCCGCGGAAGAGGAATCACAGGTATACGAGGCCATAAAGTCCGGTATCATCTCCCTCGCCAAAGGGTTCAACCCGATAGTCTCCGTGGAATTCGCCCGGAGGTCGATTCCCAATGATTACCGGCCCACCTTCCAGGAAATGGAATCCTTCGTAAAAGGAGTCGTCAAATAATGATCGATGACCACCAGACTCCTGTACGGATAATAGTCAAAAAGAAGAGGGGGCACGGGGGGCACCACGGCGGAGCATGGAAAGTGGCATATGCGGATTTTGTCACTGCAATGATGGCCCTCTTCATCGTCCTGTGGATCGTGGGCCAGAGCAACGCCGTCAAGCAGGCAGTATCGGCCTATTTCCAGGATCCCGGGGTCTTCGACAGCGGCCGCGGAGGGAGCCTGCTCCAGGGTTCCACCGGACCCGCGCCAGGTCCGACAATGGACATCTCCTCGGAGATCGATAAATTGAAGGCTGAGGCGAAGAAGCTGGAAGCCGTGATCAAGGCCCATCCCGAATTTGACAGGTTCAGGGACAGGATAGAGATCACCGTGACCAGGGAAGGTCTGCGCATCGAACTCCTGGAAAATTCCAATGGTCTCTTCTTCGATGTCGGCAGCGCC
Organism: Syntrophorhabdaceae bacterium; assembly: GCA_028698615.1. NCBI lineage: Bacteria > Pseudomonadati > Thermodesulfobacteriota > Syntrophorhabdia > Syntrophorhabdales > Syntrophorhabdaceae > Syntrophorhabdaceae bacterium. Next base: position 23,006 of record JAQVWF010000012.1, on the reverse strand, counting down.
AAGCTCAAGCCGGAAACGGTAAGCCTCCTCAAGCTCGTCGCCGCAGACGTGGGCCGGCTCAAGAACAAGATCATGATCGAGGGCTATACCGATGCACGGCCCTACGTCAACCCCGATTATACGAACTGGGAGCTGAGCGCCGACCGGGCGAACATGGCCAGAAGGATCCTTGAACAGAACGGGATCGGAAAGGAGCAGATCTCCCAGGTGCGCGGTTTTGCCGACCGCAACCTCAAGCACCCTGACAAGCCCCTGGATTTTGGAAACAGGCGGGTGAGCATACTTGTCACGACGATGGAAGCAAAACCGGCGGATGCCATCACGCCTGCCGCTCCCGCTGCAGCACCGCAGAAGGAATCGGTGGCACCTAAGGCCCCTTCCGTCTCACCCGGGATCGAGACAAAATAATGGAAAGACCGGCGGTGCGCATCCTTCTCGTAGACGACGACAATACTTTTCGCGGCATCTTCGCAAAATTCTTCGCCCGGTATCCCGGCTTCGAGATCCACGAGGCAGGCAACGGTCAGGAAGGTCTTCGCAAGGCACGGGACATCCGGCCCGACCTCATCCTGAGCGACTATGACATGCCTATCATCGACGGCCTGGAATTCTGCCGTCAGATCCGAAACACCCCCGAGACCGCTTCGGTGTTCTTCCTCTTCCTTACCGCGGAAAAGGACGAGAAGCTGAAGATTCAGGCCTTCGAGTGCGGCGCCGACGACTACATCGAAAAATCGACCCCTCCCGTCATCCTGACGAGCAAGATAAGGGCATTTCTGCGAATCAAACAGCTTCAGAACGAACTCGTCGACGAGAAAGAAAAGCTTGCCGACGCAAATCAGACCCTGGAGCGCAATTTCAAGGAGCTGACCCAGATCCTCCTGAAGATCATCGATGTGCGGGTGCCCGGTGCCGCCGACCGCGCACACGCGGCACGAGAGGCGGCTCGTTTCATCTGCAAGAAAATGGGAACCGACGAGGAGGAAACGGACAAGATCCTCTTTGGAGCACAATTGCACGAGATCGGAAAGATCGGACTGCCCGATACCATCGCCGACAAGAGCAAGAACGCTATGGCTATGAGCGACCGCAACATCTACAACCAGCACCCCGTCATCGGCTCTCTCATAATATCCACTATCTCGGGATTCAAGAAGTCCGCCGACGCCATCTATCACCAGCACGAGAACTTTGACGGCACGGGCACACCCGAGGGCCTCATCGGCAACGAGATACCTTCCGGAGCGCGTATCCTGCGCGGCATAGTCCTTCAGAGCGACCTGTGCCGCTCAGGATATGACCGCGACGACATTTTACGCGAGATAAGACAGTCGGCCAACAGGATCCTCGACCCCACGGTTGCATCGTCACTCGCCGAGCATATTGTCGAAAATGACCGCGAATTTGCAGTGAACAAGTGCAAGATCGCATTGGACGAGCTCAAACCAGGCATGGTCATCGCGGAGGACATCTACGCGGCAAGCGGCGTCAAACTGATCCCCAAACACGTCAAGGTCCAGGACCGCATGCTCCAGGTTCTCCTGGACAGAAACGACAGTGACCCCATCATCGGCGGGGTATACGTCATGATAGGGAAGACGGTCTGAATAGCCTCAATCGCTCGGATCGCCTGAGAGGGAAAGGCTTGAATCTTTGAGGGCGCAGGTTGCAGCATCTCTTTCAAGCAATTTAAGCGATTCAAACCTTTCTGTTCCTCTCTGACCATTCACGCTATTCAAGCGGTCTTTCGGTGAAGTACCGTCTTGCCGTCCCGACATCCGCGGCTATCTGTTCCTTCAGTTCGGCCATGTCCCTGAACTTTTTTTCCTCTCTGATGCGGTCCTGGAAATAGATGACCACGTCGCGGTCATAGAGGTCGCCAACGTAGTCGAGGATATGCGTTTCGACGAGGAGCTTCTTGCCGTCAAAGGTGGGGTTGTAGCCAATGTTGGTTACCGATGGCCACCTTTTGCCGTCGAATTCAACTTCCGTTATGTATACGCCGTTATGAGGGATGAGTTCGAAGACGGTCTCGAAATTAATGGTGGGGAAACCCATGCTCTTTCCACGATTGACACCGTGAACCACTATCCCCTCGATCATATGGGGCCGGTCGAGCAACTCATTGGCTTTCTTCACATCTCCTTCCATGATGAGCCTGCGTATCCGGTTACTGCCTATCTTTTCGGCGTCGACGGTGATGGCCCCCACGACGTCGAAGTAAAATCCCCTTTTTTGTGCGAACTGCCGGAGCATTTCGACGTCCCCGGTACCGCCCTTCCCGAAGCGGAAATCGTAGCCAACTATGACGCCCGCAACACCAAGTTTGCCGACGAGAATATCCTCAATGAAACTCTCGGGAGATATGGACCTTAAACGTTCATCAAAGGGGACCTGGAACATCACCTCGATACCGTTCTCTGCAACGAGCCGCTCCTTCACCGGCTGAGGCGTGATAAGACGGATATAGGAATCGGGCTTGAGAACGCTGTGGGGGTGAGGGGAAAAGGTCATGAGCATGGGAGTGCCCGAGATCTCAGAGGCCTTTGTCACCACCTTCTTTATGATGCGCTTGTGGCCGATATGAACGCCGTCATAGTTTCCTATGGTAAGAACGGGATTGGGAAATTTCTCGGCCACGTCGAAAGATTCTAAAATTTTCATCCTCACCTCTTGACTTATCTGTCCCATGCATACTACCTTATAGCGTGCCGAAGTGGCGGAATTGGCAGACGCGCTAGATTCAGGGTCTAGTAGGCAATTTGCCTGTGTGGGTTCAAGTCCCGTCTTCGGCATTTTTTTATGTAAACGTTTCAGGCAGAAAGAGCAAACCTGTCTCACACCCGCAACAACAAACGCTTTATTGTATATCATCCTATCCTGTTTTTATATAAAAAAGACCGACAGTTCCTCTTCGTTGGGGAGAGATCGGCGGGTACCCCTTTGTGTCTTCTCAACCTCATCCGGCGCAGAGCCTCAACGGGCGGGCAAATCTCCGCCCCCGTCCCCGCATACGGCCGTGACGTTCAGTGACCGTGCTCAGGCGACCTTGAGAACCTTGGCGCCCCGTATCTTTCGCTCCTTCAGCTCGATAAGCGCCCGGTTTGCCTCATTGAGAGCAAAGACCTCGACCTCGGGACGAATGGGGATGGCCGCCGCAAGCTCAAGGAATTCCCGGACATCGCGCGAAGCCACATTGGCGACGCTTTTTATCTCTTTTTCAAGCCAGAGATGACGGGGGTAGGACAGTGACAGAAGCTCTGCCTTGTCGGTCTCTTCCTTCCGTATGGCGTTGACCACAAGGCGCCCTCCTCTTTCAAGGTTTCCGAGTGCATGGACTATGGTACCCCAGACAGGGGTTGTGTCGATGACGCGATGCAGCTTTTCCGGTGAACTGTCTGTGGTATCGCCTGCCCAGCAGGCGCCAAGCTCACGGGAAAAATCCCTTTCACCGGGGCTGCGTGCAAAGACGAATATCTTCGACGAAGGGTACATGTGGCGCACCATCTGGATCACCAGATGCGCCGAAGCGCCGAATCCCACGAGGCCCATATTCTCGCCATCGCGCATCCCCGTCAGGCGAAGGGACCTGTATCCTATCGTTCCCGCACAGAGAAGCGGAGCAGCCTCGAGGTCACCGAAGATATCAGGCACCTTGAATGCAAAAGCCTCCGGCACCGCCATGTACTCGGCGTATCCGCCGTTGGCGTCCCTGCCGGTAGCGACAAAGCGCTCACAGAGGTTTTCATCACCCTCGCGGCAGAAGGCACAGGCGCCGCAGGCGGAATAGATCCATGCCACACCTACCCTCTCGCCCGTCTGAAAGCGCATCGCCTTTTCGCCGCATTTCTCGACAAGACCCACCACCTGGTGGCCCGGAACAACGGGAAACCGGGGCGGAGGCGTCCTTCCCTCAATCTCGTCGAGTTCCGTATGGCAGACCCCGCAGGCAATAACCTTCACCAGTATTTCTCTGTCACCAACGGAAGGGACGGGTATGTCCACGAGGCTCAAGGGCCTCTTCTCAACCCTTAGATCACAGACCTTTTCAATCACCATTGCCTTCATGACGATCCCTCCCGGAAGTGAGAAGCGAGAAACGAACTTACGGCTTCGTCATCTCACGGCCAGGAGTTCAAGATCGCATATGATGACGGCATTGGGGCCGATCATCGTGCCTGCGCCGGCTTCTCCATAGGCAAGCTGTGAGGGGATATAAAGACGCCATATGGAACCAACGGGCATCTTCGTCAGGGCCTCGGTCCACCCTTTAATGGCCTTGTTCACCGCGATGTCAGCGGGCTTGTTGTTCCAATAGGAACTTTCAAATTCCATACCGTCTATCATCCTGGCCTTGTAGTGAATTGTGACCAGATCATCCATCTTCGGGGTGGGGCCTTTGCCTTCCCTGAGGACCATGTACTGAAGACCACTGGGAAGGGTGACAACGCTTCTGCGCTGTTTGTTCTCCCCGAGGAATGCCTCTCCATCGCGCTTGTTCTTGTCGCTCAGTTTCCCGACAAGTTCTTTCTCATAGATGTCAAGGGCGGTCTTCACTTCCTGGTCCGACATGGTGGACTGCCCCCGAACGGTATCCCGTATGCCACGGACGATCATGTCAGGATCGATATCAATTCCGAGGTTCTTCACATTTCGCCCGATGCTCACGCCAAGGGCATAACCTGCCTTTTCCCTCGAAAGCGACGGCCCGCTCGTGCTCTGAGCAAAAACAGGCACCGTCATCATGACGAATATCGTCAAAAATACCACAATAAATACCAAAACGAAGCGTCTTCTTACGGAAAACAAATTCACTCGCACCTCCTTTCCTCCCACATGCACCGATCCATGCGTTTTTGATGTTTCATATGCTATTCCATGGCCTTAGAATTGTCAAATTCATTGTCCACGAGAACTATAGCTTTACATCACACTAAAGAAATTGTACATTACTCCAACAAAAAATTTTTAATCAACTTCAGGAGATTGGACGATGTCAGACGAACAGATCAGCAATCAGGAAAATATTGAAGAAAGGAGCTCAGCGGAAAGTGGACATGAAGAAGATTTTGCGCAGCTCTTCGAACAGAGCGCGCTGTCGGTCAAGAGACTCGAACCGGGACAAAGGGTGACCACCAGGGTCGCCGGCATCTCGGGTGATTTTGTTTATATCGATCTCGGCGGTAAAAGCGAGGGAGTTATCGACAGAAAGGAATTTCTCGACGAGGAAGGGGCCGTGACCATTCAGGATGGCGACGAGCTCGAGGCCTACTTCGTAACCGTGGAGAATGGAGCAAGAAAGTTCACCACCTTGATCCACAGTTTTCCGAGCATCACCCTGCAGAGCATCAAGAACGCCTTCGATGCCGATATTCCCGTTACGGGAAAGGTAGCATCGGAACTCAAGGGCGGCTACGAGATCCGCGTCGGCAAGGTGCGGTGCTTCTGCCCGTACTCGCAGATGGACCTCAAGGGAAGCAGGATTGCGGGAACATACATTGGCGAGACATATCCCTTCAAGGTGCTTGAATATAAAGAAAGGGGGCGCAATATCATCCTTTCCCGCCGCGCCCTGCTGGAAAAGGAACAGGAAAAGGAAAAGGAAAAGCTGAAGGAAACCCTCACCATCGGCATGGATATCGCGGGTAAGGTGCGTTCCATCCAGAGATTCGGCGTTTTCGTCGACATCGGCGGGATTGATGGCCTTATACCTCTCAGCGAGCTTTCGTGGATCAAGGGAGGAAAAGCCGGGGACCTCGTCAGTATCGGCGACGAACTGAGAACGAGGATACTGGAGATCGACTGGGCGAGAGACAGGATCACACTAAGCCTGAAGGCAGTCCTTCCCGACCCCTTCCTGTTGGTTCCGGAAAAATATCCCGTGGACTCAACGATCCAGGGAGTGGTCGTCCGTCTCGAAAGCTTTGGTGCATTCGTGAACCTCGAACCCGGCATCGATGGGCTCATCCCCATTTCGAAACTGGGGGCAGGCAGAAGGATCAATCATCCCAAGGAAGTACTCGAACCGGGCCAGCAGGTCGAGGCCAGAGTCGTCGATATAAGCACCGAAAAGAGAAGACTTACCCTCTCGATGGAGCGCAAGATCGTGATGGAGGAGGTAGACCTGCCGGCGGTCGGCACACTTCTTGAGACAAAAGTGGAGCGTGTCATCTCGTCGGGAATCATCGTAAGAATCAAAGATGGCCTGACAGGCTTCATTCCCAACGTTGAAATGGGGACGCTCAAGGGCACCAACCACAACAGAATGTTCCCTGTGGGATCGACCATTCAGGCGGTCGTCATCGCCACCGATCCGTCCCGGGGTCGCGTAAGCCTCAGCCGGACCAAGGTCGATGAAAAGATCGAGCTCGACAGCTACACACAGTACAGGGACAAAGTAAAAGAACAGGAAAGGTCTGACGAGAAACTGGGCAGTCTCGGTGAACTTCTAAGGAACAAGCTCGGGCTCTAGCGACGGTCACCCGCAAGGGGAGGAGGTCGAGGGATCGATGAAGGCTTATCTCGGAAATGAACGGGGCGGCGCAACACGATGGATAGTCATACTTATAATCATCGCAGCGGGTTTTTACGGCTATCAGTACTTCAAGAAAACTCCCCGTTACGCTATGATCCAGTTCAAGAAGGCCATCCTCTTCAGTAGTTCCGAGACGGCCCAGCAAGTCATGGATTTCGACAGGGTCGTCGCGGCGCTGCCCGCGAGCGTCACGCAAGGTCAACCTGACGAAGAGGTGAAGAACCGGCTCCTCTATGAAATAGACTCCCCTCATGAGAAGAGCTATTTTTCGGAGGTGAAGGGCTGGTCCGTCATCCGGGGGCCCATCACCGTGGCGGGCGATCAACAGACAGCGACGGCCCAACCAGTTCAGGACACATTAGTGACCTTGCAGAGAACGGATAACCAACAATGGGTCATCACCGCAGTGGAGATGCACTAAACGGCCGGGTACCCTATGGAGAATAAAGATCCGGTACGCAGGAAACGTCTCATCGTCATTGCCTCTGTCTGTATAGTTCCGATCATCGTCGCCATCGCTGCTTTTCTCTACGCCCGCACCACGCCCTACTACAGCCTCTACATGTTGAAAAAGGCAATTGTGAGCCGTGACGCCCGCGAGGTCCTGAAGTACCTCGATACCGACAGCATCCTTGACAATATGGCCCGGGATGTCTTTACGCGGATGGACAAGAAGGAAGCTCCCCGCAACAGGTTCGAGCAGCACATGCGCAGCGCCGGCAAGGATCTCGCCGCCCAGCTTCTGCCCCAGCTCAAGGCCCAGATGGGCGAAGCCATAACAAACCTGCTCCTCTCCTACAACGACGAAGAACTCTTCGGCAACCTCCGCAGGGCCACGGTATTCGCCCTGGCCGTAACAACCCACGGCGATACCGCCGAAGTGCGCCAGCGCGGCAAAGACAGGGTAAGCTTCACCATGGCCAGGTCGCCCTCCCCCCATACCCACTGGAGAATAACCTCCTTCGACCCCGAAGAGCTGAAATTCCTGGGAAAATAGAGATTTAAGGCGAAACCAAAAAAAAGCGACCCCCGCCGGGGGGCCGCCTGAATCTTCCACTTGAAAGCTGAAACTGTTTCTTCCTACTCGTCGCTCGGAAGCTCCTTAAGCTGCTTCAGCGAGAAAACCGGTCCGTCCTTACATATGTACTTGTGGCCAAGGTTACAGCGGCCGCACAGACCGATACCGCATTTCATCCTCGCTTCAAGGGTGGTCATGATGTTCTCCTCGGGAAACTTCAGCTCCGCCAGCCCTTCGAGAACGAATTTGATCATAATGGGAGGCCCGCACGTAATGGCAATCGTGTTCTCGCTTTTCGGTGCCTCTTCTTTCAGCACCGTAGGCACGAAACCCGTTCTCTTCTCCCATCCAGGAAATTCATTATCTACGGTGAGGATGAGGTTCACGTCAGATCGTTCTTCCCATTCCTTCAATTCATCCTTATAGCACAGATCAGGGGGCGTCCTCGATCCATAGATAATGGTGATATCCTTGTAGTCTGCCCTGTTATCGAGCATATAGAGAATAAGAGTCCTCAACGGCGCAAGCCCAATGCCGCCACCGATAAAGAGGATGTTCTTTCCTTTCATCTCCTCATACGGGAACCAGTTCCCAAGAGGTGCTCTCACACCGATGACGTCGCCCTCATAGATCCCATGAAGGGCGGTTGTCACCTCTCCCGCCTTCATGACGCTGAACTGGAGATACTCCATACGCGTCGGCGGGGAATTGATAACAAAGGTCGATTCCCCGACACCGAAAACCGAGAGCTGACCGACCTGGCCCGGCTCAAACGTGAACTTCTTCATCGTCTCCGGATTGTTGAAAACAACCTGGAAAGACTTAATGTTTGGTGTCTCTTCGATTACCTTCGTGACCGTCGCCAATTCAGGAAGGTATGGATTCTCATTCCCTGTCATCACGCACTCCTAATTCTTTGCGTCTGTTTTTTTCGCGGCCCACTCTTTCGGATCCGCCTTCGGGTCTCTCAGGTACCCTACGATCTCGCTTATATCCACGGACACCGGGCAGTACCGAATACACCGTCCGCAGCCCGTGCAGGCTATTGCGCCGTCGTACTTTTCCGGGTAGTAGTAGAACTTATGCCCGACGCGGTTCCTGAATCTTTTATGCTTCACCGGCCTCGGGTTGTGGCCGCTTGTCTCCAGTGTAAAATGCTGGAACATGCATGAATCCCATGATCTTAACCGTTCGCCCGTGGTTACCGCCTGCTCGTCGGTAATGTTGAAGCAGTAGCAGGTGGGACACAGGAATGTACAGGCACCGCAGCTCAGGCACTTGTCGATGACCCGCCCCCAAAAATCACCGCTGTCGAACAATTCCGGCGATATCTTGTCTGCGCCCTCAGGGAAAGGATTCCTAACGGCCGCTGTCGCCTTCACGTTGGCCTCTTTAGCTTTTGCCTCGTAGGATGCTCCATCCTGGATCATCTGTAATGACATCACGGCTTTGCCCTTATCAGTAACCGCCTCAAGGTAATACCCGCCGTCCACTTCTGTCATGACGACGTCGGACCCTTCAGTGACAGCCGGGCCTCCGCCCACGCCTACGCAGAAGCAGCCGGCAGACGGGCCATTGCAACATTTTGTAACGACCGTCGTATTCTCGCGGCGCTTCTTGTAATACGGGTCGGCTGTGTCGGTATCAACGAATACCCTGTCGATGACCGTAAAACCCCTTGCATCGCAGGGACGCCCGCCGAAAACCACAGCCTTCGGAAAATCGGTGTTCACCTTGAGCTCTACGTCCATCTTCTGGGGATTATCGGCTTCCTTCTTAAACTCGAAGGAAAGCAGCGTCTCACACTGGGGATAGATCGCCCCTTTGGGCGGCGTATTTGCCGGCCGGTCGAGGGAGATCTCCTTGTCAGGTGTGTACTGACGGAAGATGATCGTGTCCCCTTCGAGGCACGGAGCGAAGACAGCAGCGTCTTTACCGAGGGCCTCAACGAATTCCTTTATCTTCTCTTTCGGAAGGTATCCTTTGTCCGCCATTAGAGTTTATGCTCCTTGATCTTAGCTTCGTCAACATTAAAGGTATACATCGGTGGCTTATCCTCGGGGTTGACTCCCGGGGTATAATCGAAGAGATCTTTCATCTCTTTGTTTATCTTCTTCTTCAGCTTCGCCACGGGAATCTCCATCGGGCACACGCGCTCGCATTCACCGCACTCAACACAACGCCCGGCGAGATGGAGCGCATGGATCATGTGGAACATCAGCTTTTCGTCAAGGCTAAGCTTCTGCGTGATCCAGTGCGGGTCGCGTGTCTCGGCAATGCAGCTGTCCTGGCACACACACATGGGGCATGCGTTCCGGCAGGCATAACAGCGGATGCATTTATCGAACTGGCCCATAAAATATGCCCTGCGCTCCTCCACCGTCTTGCCTTCCAGCTCCGCCACGTCCGCATAGACGCTCTCGGCCGGTTTGTCCGATTTAATGGCATCTCCGGTAAGCTGATCATAGACAATGGGGGTCGGGTACTGGCAGGACGTGCACTTGCTCGGACAGACGTCGGCAATTGCAAACGTCTTCTCACCTGACGGCGTCTTAACCTTCACCGAACCGTCTGCAAAAGTGACGTCTTCCACCGGCTCGTTCCCTATCGCCTTCTGAATCTTCTTCTTGCTCACGATGCCCTTGCACGGGATGCCGATGATGACAACGTTATTCCTGTCAATGAGGCCTTCCTGCATGTACTGCACGATGGTCCTCGAATCGCACCCCTTCACGGCAACGGCCACCTTCTTTTTCTGTGAAGGGAGGTAGCTCGCGAGGTTCTGCGCGCACAGCGGGTTCCACACGACCTTATCGGCCTGCTCAGACGACGTTATAAAGATCGGCGTCACATTGAGCTTGTCAAAACCCTCCTGCCAGCATATAACGGTCTCCACTTCGGGGAGGACCTGTTTGATGATCTCTTTAAGCTTCTGAGTACTCAATCTGCCTTCTCCTTACTTTTGATGCATGGGCCCAAGCGCGTGAACCTGTTTCGTAAAATCCGTCACGACCTGCTGCCATCTCTGGCCTTCCGAGGCTGAAACCCATGTATAGTGGAATCTCTTATCGTCGATGCCCATGAACGGCAGGAGCCTTTTGAGCATTTCCAACCTGCGCCTTGCGTAGAAGTTGCCGTCCGTGTAGTGGCAATCCCTCGGATGACATCCGGAAACGAGAACACCATCGGCACCCGTAAGAAGAGCGCGCACCACAAACATGGGGTCGACACGGCCCGAACAGGGAACCCTGATGATCCGAAGGTCCGTAGGCTGTTTGAACCGTCCCACACCCGCGGTATCGGCACCGCCGTAGGAACACCAGTTACAGAGAAAACCAACGATCCGCAGTTCTTTGGCTGCTACTTCTGACATATTGCATTAACCTCCGCTAAGAGCTGGTTGTCCGTGAAATGCTGCAGTTGAATTGCACCGCAGGGACAGGTGGATGTGCAAACACCACATCCCGCACAGACCGTCTCTATGACCTTGGCCACCTTCTTGCCGTTTCTTAAGGTATCTTCAACGATGGCCTGGAAGGGACAGGTCTTGAGGCACTTGAGACAGCCCACACATGTATTCTGATTGACCTGGGCGATAGCCGGGTCGGATTCGAGCATATCTTTCGAGAAAAGGGACAGAACCTTGGCCGCAGCGGCGGATCCCTGTCCGACCGATGCCGGAATGTCTTTGGGACCCTGGCAGGCACCGGCGAGGTAAACACCGGAAGTGTTCGTCTCAACGGGCCGCAGCTTCGGATGCGACTCAACGTAAAAACCGAAGGTATCGTAGGAAATGTGAAGCTTTTCAGCCATCTGCGCCGCACCGGGTGCGGAGACCACAGCCGTTCCGAGAACCACGAGATCGGCTTCTATCTCTACCTGGGTACCAAGGAGCGTGTCTGCTCCCCTTACCACCATCTTCTTTCCCTTCGGATAGATCCGCGATACCCTGCCGCGGATATACTTAGCGCCGTATTCTTCCTGAGCACGGCGTGTAAATTCATCGTAACCCTTGCCCGGGGACCTGATGTCCATGTAGAAAACATAGGACTGGGAATCGGGAATATGGTCTTTTGTCAGGATCGCCTGTTTCGCGATGTACATGCAGCAGAAGTTCGAACAGTACGGAACGCCCAGTGATTTGTCACGTGAACCAGCGCAGGCGACGAAAACGATGGTCTTCGGCTCTTCGTGGTCCGAAGGCCTGATGATGTGGCCCGATGTCGGCCCGGAGGCGTTCAGGAACCGCTCGTACTGAATACCGCTGATGACGTCGGGATACCTTCCCCCGCCATACTCTGTCAGTCTCTCGATATCCATGAGGCCATATCCCGTTGCCGTGATGATGGCGCCAACCTCTTCCGTGACAAACTCTTCCTGCATCTCATAGTTGATTGCACCCGTGGGGCAGACCTTCGCACATACTCCGCATTTACCCTTGACAAACTGTCTGCAGTAATTGGGGTCTATTGTCGCCTTCTTGGGAATCGCCTGCGGGAAGGGGATATTGATGGCCCGTGTCGGCGCAGCCCCGAAGTTGAAATGGTCGTAGGCGTTCTTGGTAGGGCACTTTTCCATGCAGAGCCCGCAGCCGGTGCACTTCGTCCAGTCAACGTACGGCGGTTTCTTCCTGATCTTTATCTGATAGTTGCCGACATAGCCCTTAATCTCGGCTATCTCACTGTATGCGTGAAGTTTAATAAGATCGTGCTGAGCAACGTCGACCATCTTGGGGCCGAGGATACAGATAGAGCAGTCGACCGTGGGGAACGTCTTGTCGAGACGCGCCATCATGCCGCCAATGGACGGGCTTTTCTCGACCATGACAACCTCGAGTCCGCCGTCGGCACAGTCGATCGCTGCCTGCATTCCCGCAACGCCGCCGCCGACGACAAGAACCCTCTTGTTGATCTTGAACGACGATGAGAACAGAGGCTTGTTTCTCATGACCTTTGCAACGGCCATTCTCACCTCATCGATCGCCTTCGTCGTGTTGAGTTCCTTGTCCAGCCCGATCCAGGACACATGCTCCCGGATGTTCGCCTGTTCGAAAAAGTAGCGGTTAAGACCCGCTTTCATAATCGTTCTTCGAAAGGTATTCTCGTGCATACGAGGCGAACATGCAGCGACGACGATCCTATCGAGCTTATCCCGCTCGATGGCATCCGTGATCTCTTTTTGCCCCGGCTCAGAACAGGTATACATGTACGCCGTCGCATAGGCGACGCCGGGCATCTTCCGGGCTTCCTCGGCCACTTTCGCGACGTCAACGGTTCCCGCGATGTTGCTTCCACAATGGCAGATAAATACACCAACCCGCATCGATCAGGTCTCCTTAATTGGTCTCTTCCGCAGCCGCATCTTTCTTTGCCTTCTGAGGCTTCTTCGCTGCTGCTTCTTCTTCTTTTATTTTCGCGTATTCTTCTTTGGTGATCCTGCGCGTTATCTTATCGGCGCTGACAATCACCTTATCCATACCCAATTCCTTGGGTGAAAATCCATAAGCAAGGCCCATGAGCTGGGTGAAATAAATGACGGGGATATCGAAGTTGGAACCCGTTGTCTTGTTGACCTGCTCCTGCCGAAGGTCAAGATTCTGCTGGCACAGCGGGCACGCAACAGCAATGCAGTTCGCCCCGGCGTCAACAGCCATCTCGAGTACCTTGGCCGACAGCCTGTTCACCATCTCCCGCTTGGGAACACCAAAAGCGGCCCCGCAGCATTCCATCTTGAATGCGAAATCCTGGACCTGAACACCCGCGGCCGCGAGCACCTTGTCCATGGAAACGGGGTTTTCCGGATCATCGAACTGTGCAATCTCGGGCGGCCTCGACAGGATGCACCCGTAATACGGCGCAACCTTCAGGTCAGGCATGATATGCGTGACCTTCTCGGCGATGGCATCGAGACCGATATCTTCGTAGATTATCTGCAGAGATGACTTCGACTCAACGCCGCAGTTATAGGCCTCATCAAGAAGCTCGTTTACCTCGCCCTTGAAAGCCTCGTCCCTGGACATACTGAACTGCGCCTTCTTGAATGCCATGAGACAGGAAGGACACGGTGTCGTAAGTACGTCCTTGTTCATCTTCTCCACGAGGGTAAGGTTCCGCGCAGCAAGCGCCGCGGCAAGTACGTGATCGACGGTGTGAGCCGGTGTGGAACCGCAGCAGCTCCAATCATCGGGCTCCACAAGGTTCACCCCCAGGGCCTTCATGACAACCCTCAGGGAATCGTCGTACTCCTTCGCGGTACCTTCGAGCGAACAACCACTGAAATATGCGTATTCTTTCTCAGCCATGCTTTTTCGCCTTTTCCTGGTATCTATTGAAAATCTGAGCTACTTTGTCGGCGCCTTTAATTGTTTTGGGGAACAAACTGATCTTCCCGCGGCTCATGACCTTCGGCCCGAGTTCCGCATCCCCCATGAACTGACCTGATTTGAACTTGTAGCCCATGAGGATGCCCATCTCGAAGATCCTGCCATGTTTCTTCATTGAATCGAGGAATGAATCGTAGAAAAGCTGGACGTCCTTCTCGGAAACCTTTCCCTCGCGCCGGGCCATGATCCTCAGAGTGTCCATGATATGAGCCACGTCGACCTCGCAGGGACATCGGGTGGTGCATGTCTCACAGGTGGCGCAGAGCCATATCGCCTTGGACGTTAGAACCGCCTCCTTCTGCCCGGTCTGCAAAAGGCGCATGACCATGCTCACCGGATAGTCGAAGTACTGGGTGTACGGACACCCGGCGGTACAGTTGCCGCACTGATAGCACAGTGACGGGTTCTGGCCGGATTCCTTCTTGACCTCTTCAATGAAAGCCCAATTGGTTGTTTCAGATAAATTGATCGTATCCATTCAGATTAACCAACCTTTGCAGCCGGCAGCAGCGAGCCCGTTTACCAGAGTTAAATTCTGCCCGTGAACTCGTCAATAACTGCTCCGGAAAATGTATTCACTATAGTGAACACTATTAGTGAGCCAACAGAACTAGACTGCTTATCAATGAACTATACCCCTTAAAACCTGTTGGTATTTAACACTAATTCCATTTTCCTTGTCAATACATATTTGGCCCGCAAACGATTCAGGATAATGAATACCCGTTTCGTTAACCCCTCTCATCCTGTTGATAACAAAGGGGCTTTGTTGCCTCAGCATGTAATTCTCTTCACAAGGAATATGTGAAAAAAATTTCTTGACAGGAACAAACAACAGTTTAAAATAGATGTATGAAACATTTGTTTAATTGGGGGACAATTCAATGACAGAGATCAGACCGAACACGAGACAGCGGATACTGGAAGCGGCCGGCGAGATCTTTGCTGAATCCGGACTCCGCCAGACAACGATCAGGCAGATCAGCAACCGCGCGGGTGTCAACGTGGCGGCGATCAATTATCATTTTCAGAGCAAGGATAACCTGTATCTGGAGACGCTGCGGTACTGGAAGGACGTTGCATTCGGGAAATATCCCCGCGAACTGGGGACCTCTCAGACCGACGAGCCTGAAAAGAGGCTTCGGGGTTTCATCCGTTCCTTTGTCTTTCGCATACTCGATGGGGGGATCGAATCGCGGTTCGGCAAGCTTATGGCCAGGGAGTTCGCGGAGCCGACGGCGGCGCTCGACATGATCGTGGAGGAGGCGGCACGCCCCATGTTCCATCTCATCTCGGCCATTACCGCCCGCATCACCGGCCGGGACCCGGCAAGCGATACGGTGCTCTATTGTTGTGCCAGCATCGTCGGCCAGTGTTTGTATTTCCTCTATGCCAGGCCGGTCCTTCGACGTCTGGTCGGTGACGACCGGGTCAACTCGATGAGCATGGTCGATATTGCCGATCACATCACGCGTTTTTCTATCGCGGCGCTTTTAGAGATACGAGAAGACCGGGAAGGAGCATCATCATGAAATGGATGTCGGGACTCATCGTACTCGCCGTTGCCTCTTCCATCCTCTTCCCCGGCGCAACCCCGGCGCAGGAGACCCCGGCAACGGCTTCTTTCAACCTTTCCTCGCTCATCCGCTATGCCATGAAGCACAACCCCGCGCTCAAGATGGCACAGCGGAACGTAGAGATAGAGGACCAGGGCCTCAAGGCGGCCAGAGCGGAACGGATGCCCCGGATCGATGTTACGGGAGGTTATTCACGCTACCGCTACCCTGCCCCGCTCACACCCATCGTCATCACCGGTCCGCCCCTGACGTCCGTTGACTTTCCCGATTTCGAAAAGAATGTCTATGACGGCTTCGCCACCTTTTCCATCCCCTTGTTCAAGGGGGGGCGCCTCATGAGAGGCGTCACCATCGCGGGACTCAAGAGGTCCATGGCCCAGGACTTCCATACCCGCAATCTCCACGAGCTCACGTATAATGTTACCGCTGTCTACTACAAGCTTGCCCAGTTCGACGAACTCCTTCGTGCCTGCGATGCTCAGGTAAAGGGCCTCCAATCACATCGCCGCGACGTAGAGTCCTCTCTAAGAGCCGGTACAGTGCCGATGCTCGACCTCCTCAAGGCCGACACGGAATTGGGAGCCGCCATGGAAAGAAGGATACAGACCAGGAACAGTATCACCAACACGACGGAGCTTTTGAGATCAATTATAGGCATGGACGACCCGGGCGAACTGGTAATTGTGTTCAACGATATGCCATTCGGCAACGGCGCGGTCATGAATGCCAGCCTCGAGGGCGCCCTTGCCGCCCGGCCCGACTACAAGGCGGCATTGAGCAAGGTAAAAATGTTTGAAGAGCGCATTGCATCGGCACGGGGTAAGCGCCTGCCCGATATTTACGGCGCCGGCGATTACGGCGGAAAAGCGGGCGACAGGATGTCTTTCAGGGAAAACTGGAGCGTCGGCGTCCGCCTCCTTCTGCCCGTCTTCGATTTCGGGCGCATAGATGCGGAGATAGACCGCGAACGGTTGGAGTTCATGAAGGCCAGGGAAGAGGAGCGGGCCTTGCGCCTTTCCATAGCCAGGGAGCTCAAGGAAGCCCGGAGTTCCATCGTCAATGCCGACGAACGCATCGCCGTATCGGAAAAAGCCGTCCTTTCGGCAAAGGAACAGGCGCGGATCGAGGACCTCCGGTACAGGTCGGGAGACAACACCAGTACCGATGTCATCAACGCCGAGGCTGCTCTCATACGCGCCCGGGCAGACCACTGCCAGGCGCGCTTCGACCGCCATACAGCCGTCGCGGCCCTGGAAATGGCGATGGGCTCGACGAACAAGCCGGCGGATACACCTCCGGGCGGCAGAGGTTCGCAGGCAACTCCCGCCGCGCCGACACGATCCATGACGGAGGATACAAAATGATCCCCAGGAAAAAGATCATTCCCTTGGCGGTCGTCACCGCCATAGTCGTCACCGCCATAGTCGTTATCAGCTATGTCCGCAACCGCGATGACGGGACAATGAAACTTTCGGGTAACGTTGAGGTAACGGAATGCAATATCGGCTTCAAGGTGTCCGGCAGGATCGCCGTTCTCAAGGTCGATGAAGGCGCCCGGGTAAAAGAGGGTGATCTCCTTGCCGCGATCTCAAGCGGCGACATCAAGGCGCTTGTCGACCAGACGCGCGCCTCCCTGGAAGAGGCGCAGGTGAAGCTCCAGGAACTCAGAAGCGGCTCGCGGCGTCAGGAGATATTGAAGGCCCGGGCCGATTCGGAATCCCTCGAGGCCGAGTTGGTCAGGGTACGCAAGGATTTCGAACGCGCCGAGATGCTCTATGCGAACGGGGCCATATCGGCATCACGGTTCGACACCGCAAAAAGCTCCTACGAGACGCGCCTTGGCCAGCTCAAAAGCGCCCGCCAGCAGCAGAGCCTCATCGAGGAAGGGCCGCGCAAGGAGGACATCATGGCCGCGGAGCTTCGCGTGAAACAGCTGGCGGCGCTCGTTGCAAACACGGAGGAGAAGCTCGCCGACACCCTGCTCCATGCTCCAATATCCGGCGTCGTCTTCAGAAAGAATGTCGAGCTCGGCGAGATCGTGCAGCCAGGAGCGGCCGTCCTCACCGTGGGTGATCTCGACCGTCCCTGGGTCAAGGTGTACGTCAAGGAAGACAGGCTGGGCCTCGTAAAACTGGGGCAGAAAGCAAGGGTAACCGTGGACACCTTCAAAAACAAGGTCTACGACGGAACAATCACCTTCATCTCCTCCGAGGCTGAATTCACTCCCAAGAACGTTCAGACCCAGGAGGAGAGGGTCAAGCTAGTCTTCGGGGTCAAGGTCACAGTGGAAAACAAAGATCAGGAGCTTAAACCGGGCATGCCGGCCGACGTGAGGATCATTCTCAGGTGACCATGGATGATCTCTCCGCAATAAGGACCGGTTCTCTGACAAAGACCTTTGGTGACGTCACGGCCGTTGATGGGATCACCATGGAGGTCCGCAAGGGAGAGCTCTTCGGCCTTGTCGGCCCCGACGGAGCGGGAAAATCAACGCTCATAAGGCTCCTGACTGCCGTTATGGAACCCACGTCCGGCGACGCCTGGGTGGCGGCCCATCCCATAAGGAAGGGGTCGGAAAGGATCAAGGAAAAGATAGCCTATATGCCGCAGCGCTTCGGTCTTTACGAAGACCTGACGGTCATGGAGAACATGGTCTTTTACGCCGATATCTTCGGCGTGCCCCGGGGCGAACGCCCCGAACGCATAGACAGGCTGCTCGGCTTTTCCAACCTTACACCTTTCACCGGCAGGCTGGCCGGACAGCTTTCCGGAGGGATGAAACAAAAGCTCGGGCTGGCCTGTGCCCTCATCCACACACCGGAGATCCTTTTTCTTGATGAACCAACGAATGGCGTCGACCCCGTTTCGCGGCGCGATTTCTGGAAGATCCTTTACGAACTCCTCAAAGAGGGCGTGACGATCTTCGTCTCCACCTCCTATCTTGACGAGGCGGAGCGGTGCACTGAGGTGGGCCTCATCTACGAGGGCAAACTCCTCGAGAAAGCCACACCGTCGTCAATCAAGGCAAAACATGGCATGCCCATGATCGAGGTGTGGTGCGACAGGGCACGTGAGATCATGGAGGTTGTAAGAGACGACGAAAGGGTCGCAAGCGTCGGCCTGTACGGCGACAGGATCCACATCGGCTTCAAGGACAAGGGAGATATAGAGGCTGTGATGGGAATACTCTCTGACAGAGGCTGCGCCACCGGGGGATACCGCTCCATCACACCTTCCATTGAGGACATTTTCTTCGCAATGATCGGCGACCGTGCCGGGAAGGCGGGACCATGACACAGGCATTGCTGCAAACTCTGCCGCCCGGGGACACCGCAGTCGCCGTCACGGGCCTCACGAGGACCTTCGGCGATTTCCGTGCCGTCGACAACATCGATCTCGCTGTTGCAAAAGGCGAGATCTTCGGATTCCTCGGGCCCAACGGCGCCGGTAAATCGACAACGATCCGCATGCTCTGCGGCCTCCTCCTTCCTTCCGCCGGCGCCGGCGCCGTCGGCGGTTTCGACATCATGAGGGAATCGGAGGAGATCAAGAAGCATATCGGCTACATGTCTCAGCGATTTTCCCTCTACGACGATCTGACTATAGAGGAGAACATCGATTTCTTCAGCGGCATTTACGGCGTCCCAGACGAAAGAAAGAAGGAGCGCAAGGAATGGGTCCTCGAAATGGCGGGCATAGGGGGAAAACGCAAGGCCATCACACGTACCATGGCAAGCGGGTTCAAACAGCGCCTGGCATTGGGATGCGCCGTGATCCACGAGCCGTCCATCATCTTCCTCGATGAGCCCACATCCGGCGTGGACCCCATTTCCCGGCGCAGGTTCTGGGACCTCATCTACGAAATGTCCTCCCGGGGAACAACGGTCTTCGTGACCACCCATTACCTCGACGAAGCCGAATACTGCGACCGCCTGGCCCTCATCTACCGGGGAAGGATCATCGCCGGGGGGCGTCCCGACGTGATGAAGAAGGAGCATATGCACAAGCAGATCCTCGAGGTTTCCGTTGCCGATATCGTTGAAGCCCTCGATGTCCTGGGAAGGGGAGGATTTGACGTAGCGCTCTTCGGCAGCGTGATCCACGCCACCGTCGATGACTCGGAGACAGCGACAGCCGCCATCCGTTCGTCGCTCAGCGGCGCCAGTATCGCCGTCTCCAATATCACAACGGTGCGCCCTTCTCTCGAAGATGTCTTCGTATCGCTCATCGAGGCATCCTGAGATGAACCTGAACAGGGTCCTGGCGATCGCCAGGAAAGAGGTCATCCAGATTCGAAGGGACCCCCTGAGCCTTGCGCTGGCCTTTCTCATGCCCGTTATGCTCCTCTTTATCTTCGGGTACGCCATCACCGTCGACGTCGACCGGTTGACGACCGTCGTCTACGACAGGGACATGTCCAGGCTGAGCCGGGACATCATTCGCGGGCTCGAGGCATCGCGCTATTTTTCGGTGGTCGGGTATGTGAACGATCCCGCTCTGATCGACAGAACCCTCGATGAGGGAAAAGCGCGGGTGGCGATATCAATACCCGAAAACTTTTCCAGGTACGCCCTGACCGGAGGCGAGGCCCGGATACAGGTGATCGTCGACGGCAGCGATTCCAATACCGCCACCATTGCCCTCGGCTATCTCAATTCGGCGCTGGAACAGGCGGCAAGGCACGCCGGACTCGGGGCCGCGATACCCCTCATCGACGTCCGCACCCGTATCTGGTACAACCCGGAGCTGAAATCCCGCAATTTCATCGTCCCGGGGCTCATCGCAGTCATCATGACCATCGTTGCGGCCCTCCTGACGTCGCTCACCATCGCCAGGGAATGGGAGCGGGGGACAATGGAACAGATCATCTCCACGCCCGTAAAACCGGCGGAGCTTATCGTCGGAAAGATGGCCCCCTATTTCGCCATCGGGATCATCGACACCATAATATCCATCATCATCGTCGTGGCGCTCTTCGGCGTGCCCCTTAAGGGGAGTGTTCTTCTCCTTCTTTTCATATCCTCCCTCTTCCTTTTCGGCGGATTGAGCATCGGCGTCCTTATATCGATAATAACGAAATCACAACTGGCAGCAAGCCAGGCGGCGGTGGTCTCATCCTACCTGCCGGCGCTGCTTCTTTCAGGTTTCATGTTCTCCATAGTGAATATGCCCGTTCCCCTTCAGGCCATCACCTACCTGATACCGGCCCGCTATTTTGTCTCCGCCATCAAGGGCATATTTCTCAAGGCCAACACCGCCGGCATGCTTCTGACCGAGATGGGGCTCCTTGCCCTCTTCGGCCTCATTGTCTTCACCGTGGCCGTGAAGAAATTCAGGAAACGGGTGGCCTAGCATGAGAGAAATGCTGCGGCGCATCAAACACATGGTGATCAAGGAGTTCATCCAGATCTTCCGGGACAGGAAGATGAAACCCATCATCTTCGTCACACCCGTTATCCAGCTCATTGTTTTCGGCTATGCCGTGACAATGGATGTCACCAACATCAGGATGGCCGTCTTTGACCTGGACAAGACATCGGTAACGCGCGAGATCGCAAGGCGCTTCGAGGCATCGGGATATTTCAGGATCGATCATTTCCCGGGGTCGGATTCAGAGGTCAGGACCCTTCTCGATAAGGGAGATGCCACGGTGGCGCTCCATTTTGACCGCGGATTCACATCCGATCTTCAGGCGCAAAGGAAGGTGTCCCTGCAGATACTCCTTGACGGTACGGATTCCAATACGGCCCTTGTTGCGGCGGGATATGCAAACGGCATTGTTTCCCGGTACAGCCGTGACATTGCGATGAAAACGGCCTACCGGGCGAAGGGCTCCCTGGATGTGCGGCCGCGCGCATGGTACAATGCGGACCTCAAGAGCAAGAATTACAACGTGCCCGGGGTCATCGCCATCATGGTCCTTGTCGTCTGCCTGCTGCTGACATCCATGGCCATCGTCCGGGAGCGCGAGATAGGCACCATGGAACAGCTTATGGTCACACCCATACGCCCCGCCGAACTCATTCTCGGCAAGACCATCCCCTTCGCCATCATCGGCTTCTTCGACATGTTCCTCGTCACCCTTGTCGGGGTCATCTGGTTCGAGGTGCCCATAAGGGGCTCCATCCCCCTTCTCGTCCTTGCCACCGCGGTATATCTTCTTTCCGTTTTGGGCTTCGGTCTTTTCATCTCCACCATTTCCCGGACACAACAGCAGGCGATGATGGCGACATTCCTTTTCTTCGCCCCCGCCGTTCTCCTCTCGGGTCTCATGTTCCCCATAGAGAACATGCCCGCAGCCGTTCAGTTCGTCACCTATCTCAATCCGCTCCGATACTTTCTCGTCATTATCCGGGGCATCTTCCTGAAGGGCAGCGGCATGTCCATCCTCTGGCCCCAGTTCCTGGCGCTTTTCATCCTTGGTGCGTCGGTCGTAGCCGCAAGCTCACTGAGGTTCAGGAAGCGTTTGGGCTAAGCCTGAACGCATGGACGAGCGGGGCGGGAAAGGTATGAACGGTCTTTTCATATTGACAATCAGCGGCCTGGGATTCCAGAATGATAGGCACAACGATAAAGGGAAGAGCATGAATCATCATCCGAGGATCAGTGTTTCCATCGCCGTCTTTATCGCGTGCTGCATTCTTTTCTTTGCCGGCTGCACGCGACCAAAAGGCGGACCGCAGGGACACCCGGGAGGACCCGGAGGGATCTTTCTTTCAACCACGTTCGATGGCAGGCCTTTCAATATGGCAGTCGACAAGCTTGCCCCCGGGTACACGGGCCACAACTTGCAGCTTCTCTACAACAACATTCAAATGAGGAAACACATGGCGGCAAAGGATTCCCGGGAAACCGAGGAACAGTACAGGGCCAGGATCGACCGGGAGATATCCCTTCCCCTTATGGGCGCCATGGATTTTGACAGCATCTACGCCTTCAGGATCAGCCCCGAAGAAGTCCTCTACGACCGGAAAGACCAGGCCATGCGTGTGCGCTGTCCGTTGTCCGCCGCGTTTGAGGCGGGCAGGGAGGATGGAATGAAAAGGGCCTTCATGGTCAGGTACCTTCCCCAGCTCGACAACAGGTATACGATAACAAAAAGCGACGGCTCCAGGGTGAACATTGAAGAGATAAAGTTCAGCGAGTATGCGGTGGTCGTCGTTAATACCGGGGCCCTTCCAATAGAAACGACCGCGACGGCAAATGCAGGGGACGACAGGAAGCCGCGCAGCGGGAATAAGGGATCAGGCCGCGAGGCGATCGCGGCGGTAATAAAAATGACACCCGAAGAGGCAGGACGTATTGAAGGCGGCATCATGGCGCTTCTCGTGGGCAGGCTTGCGGCGCCATATACCTCGTACGAGGAAATAAGTCACAGGCAGCTGCCGAGAATCCGGGCACCTACCTGGGCAGGTATCATTATGTTTACATAAACCTCATCGAAATATGGTTCTATGACGCCAGGAGCGGCAAGGTCCTCAAGAAAATGCCACC
>JAQVWF010000011.1 GCA_028698615.1 Syntrophorhabdaceae bacterium | reverse complement strand
TGGGAAAGACACCGGGTAATGGCACTCGTCAGGGTGGTCTTCCCGTGATCTATATGTCCGATGGTTCCTATGTTCACATGTGGTTTCGTCCGTTCAAACTTTTTCTTACCCATAGAGGACCTCCGTGGCAAATTTATCTTTTCTTTTTAAATTCTCTAATATGTTGGATGGTACGGGATGGTAATGAAAGAATTCCATATTGGAGTAACCGCGTCCCTGCGTCAAAGACCTCAGCTGCGTGGTGTAGCCGAACATCTCATCAAGGGGTATATGGGAAAGGATATGTTTGAATCCGTTGCGCTCCCCCACTTCGAGTACCCTGCCCCTGCGGGACGTGGCGTCTCCGATCACGGAACCCATCGACTCCTGCGGGCAATGGATGTCGACCTTCATGATGGGTTCGAGAACCACGGGGTTCGCCTTCAATACCGCCTCTTTCACCGCGATGGATCCTGCAAGCTTGAATGCCAGCTCCGAGGAATCGACATCATGGAAGGAACCGTCGGTGAGCTCCACTTTAATGTTAATAAGAGGATATCCAAGGTACACCCCTTTTTCGAGCGCTTCCCTGATGCCCGTCTCGATGCTGCCTATGTATTCTCTTGGTATAGCTCCGCCCACAATCTTGTTCTCGAAAACAAAATCAGCTCCGTCATGGGGCGCTATATTGATGACCACATGGCCGTACTGACCCCGGCCGCCTGACTGCTTTATATATTTTCCAACAGCCGAGGCCGCCCTGGTGATGGTCTCACGATAGGCAACCTGCGGCGGCGAGGTGACCATCTCGAGGTTATGCTCTCTCTTCGCCCTGTCCATGACGATCTCAAGATGGAGCTCGCCCATCCCTGACAGGATAACTTCGCCTGTTTCTGCGTCAAGCTTGACGGTCAGTGACGGATCCTCAACGGTATACTTGTTGAACACCAGCCACATCTTTTTCAAATCGTCCTTTTTCTTGGGTGTGATGGCACAGGACAAAACAGGTGAAGGGATCTCGATGGTCTCGAAAACGACGTCGTGACCCCCGGATACAAGGGTATCGCCCGTAACGGCGCCCTTCAATCCCACGATGGCGCAAATGTCGCCCGCACTGACCTTTTTCACGTCCTCGCGTTTGTTCGCATGAAGTCTCAGGATCCTTCCTACGCGCTCGGTCTTGTCCCGTGAAATGTTCGTTATGGTCTCGCCTGTACTGAGTTCACCGGAATAGACCCGGATGTAGCTCAAGTGCCCGACGAAGGGATCCGTCATGATCTTGAAGACGAGGGCGCTCATGGGTTCCTCTGCGACGCCTTTGAGGCTCTTCTCTTCCCCTTCTGCCGTCCAGCACTGATATGGTGAAACATCATCCGGTGAAGGCAGATAGTCGACGATGGCGTCCAGCAGC
The DNA here is from genome assembly GCA_028698615.1 of Syntrophorhabdaceae bacterium. Classification (NCBI taxonomy): domain Bacteria; kingdom Pseudomonadati; phylum Thermodesulfobacteriota; class Syntrophorhabdia; order Syntrophorhabdales; family Syntrophorhabdaceae; species Syntrophorhabdaceae bacterium. The sequence goes on along the minus strand of JAQVWF010000011.1, from coordinate 77,889 downwards.
GGCTGTATGCCTTTATTCTTGAAGGCGCTGCCGCACAGGACGGGCAGGATCTTTCCTTCCAGCGTCCCCTTCCTGATCACGTTCCTGATCACGTCGTTACTGATGTGCCCGCCGTCAAGGTACTGTGCCATGAGGTTGTCATCGATCTCCGACAGGGTTTCGAGCATTGTCTCCCTGAGAGCACGGACCTTGTCTTTGTACTCCTCGGGAACGTCCTCGTCGGCGCAGTCGAGACCCAGACGATCCTTATCGTACCTGTTCATTTTCTCTGCAATGATGTCTATGACCCCGATAAACTCGTCACCGTTCTTGAGAGGTATCTGAAGCGTAAGCGGGTTTGCCTTCAGGATCTCGCGCATCATGTCGGTGCATTTTTCAAAGTCCGAGCCCGGTCTGTCCATCTTGTTGATGAAGCCTATGCGGGGTACGCCGTACCGGTCCGCCTGTCTCCAGACTGTCTCCGACTGAGGCTCCACGCCTTCGACCCCCGAAAAAAGGGCGACCGCTCCATCAAGGACACGAAGCGACCTGCCGACCTCGATGGTGAAGTCTATGTGTCCCGGTGTATCGATAATATTGACCCGATGGTCCCGCCAGAAGCAGGTGGTTGCGGCGGAGGTGATAGTAATTCCGCGCTCTTTTTCCTGTTCCATCCAGTCCATCGTTGCCGCACCATCGTCAACCTCACCAATCCTATTGTTGACGCCGGTATAAAAGAGGATCCGCTCCGTTGCAGTCGTCTTGCCCGCATCGATGTGCGCCATGATCCCCACATTTCTTACTCGATTGTTCATTATAGACCTGCTACCACCTGTAGTGGGCGAACGCCTTGTTGGCTTCTGCCATCTTGTGGGTATCTTCTCTCTTCTTGACCGCGCTTCCCTTATTGTTGTAGGCATCGATCAACTCGCCCGCGAGCCTTTCCATCATCGACTTCTCTGAACGCGCCCGCGAGTAACGGATAAGCCATCGTATGCCGAGAGAGAGCTTTCTGTTGAGCCTGACTTCTACAGGTACCTGGTAGGTGGCGCCGCCGACACGTCTCGCCTTGACCTCGATCTCCGGCTTGATATTGTCGAGGGCCTTGTGAAAAACCTTGAGACCTTCTTCTTTCAGTCGTTCCTCGATAAGGGTTATGGCACCGTACACGATCCCCGACGCTGTGCTTTTCTTGCCGTCGAGCATTACACAGTTGATAAGCCTCTGAACCATCATGTCGTTATACTTTGGATCGGGTGTTTTTTCCCGTTTCGATATGTGTCCTTTGCGTGGCATTTCTTATGCTCCCTATTTATTGTTTCGGTTTCTTTGCCCCATACTTGGACCTGCTCTTCTTCCTGTTCGCAACACCGCTGGCATCGAGAGACCCTCTGATTATATGGTACCTCACGCCGGGCAAGTCTTTTACCCTGCCGCCCCTGATCAGCACCACAGAGTGTTCCTGAAGGTTGTGACCAATGCCGGGGATGTACGTTGTGACCTCGATACTGTTCGTAAGCCTCACACGGGCGACCTTCCTCAATGCCGAGTTCGGTTTTTTGGGTGTCGTCGTATAAACCCTCACGCAAACTCCCCTCTTCTGAGGGCAGTTTGTCAGGGCGGGAGATGAGCTCTTCTTTTTGACGGCTTCTCTCCCAAGCCTCACTAATTGGTTAATAGTAGGCATCAATACCTCCAAAAAAATTATCCCTTGTTACAAAGGGATATGGGTCATAAATGGCGCAAAAAGCAGTGCTATATTAAACGATTACCCCTTCTATGTCAAGAGCTTTTTTGCGCATTATCAGGAAATAACCGCCCTTCCGAGGACTCTCTTATCTGACGAAAATCGCCAAAATGTCCACATTTTGCCCCCAGATTTCCTCATATATTTGTAACGTGTCGATATCATGAAACAAAAAATGGAAATCTTTTTTCAGCGCTCTGGGAGGGTCTCACTTCTTTTCAATTACAAAGCATGCTGCAGACAATACAGTGCCCTTTCATCAACAGCCATACAGCAAGGCCGGCGGGCCCTCCCTGGAAGAACATTTATAAGAAAAGGCGCCGATACGCCCGGCGCCTTTTCTTTATCTGCACTATTTCCCTTCCGGTTCTATGCCTTCTTCGGTGTCTTCTGGAGCAGCGTGACAAATGCGCCCGCGAAACATGCCACTCCGGCGATCATCAGAGGAGTGATCCACACTGACGGGTCAGTGCTCCCCTTGGCTGCGTCTTTGAAGAACCCGGCTATCTGCGGGCCAAGAACACCCGCAATACCGTAGGACACAAACACATATCCATAATTGAGCCCAACATTCTTGTTTCCAAAGTAGTCAGCCGTAATTGCAGGAAAGAGAGCAAAGTTCCCGCCAAAATTGAAGCCGATGATGCATGCGCCTATGATAAGTGTCGTAGCGGTACCGCTCATCTTGTAGAAAAGGAACATGATGATGCCCTGAAACAGACACATCAGGAAGATGGACGTCTTTCTGCCGATCTTGTCTGAGACTGTTCCCCACACGATACGGCCCAGCCCATTCAATATCGCATACCACGCCATGGCTGTACCGGCAACACCGCGCGCGACATCCTTTGCCACCCCGTTCGCGCTGAGCGCGTCCATGCCGAGCAGGGCAATGCAGGAGATAACCATGAGTCCCGCCATCGACGAGAACAGAAATGTGAACCACGTCATGTAGAACTGCGGTTTTTTCATCATTTCACCGGGCATGAAATCGACCATTCCCGAGGCCGAGCCACCCGCTGTGGGCTCCGGCGGCTTCCATCCCGCAGGAGCGTAACCGGCGGGAGGATCGATCATGACAAAGCTCCCCAGGAAAACAAGGACGAAAAAGATGACGCCGTAAAGGAGGAAGACGCTCTGAACCCCACCGAGACCGAAGAAATCAAGCCTGTCAAGGAGGCGGAACCAGCTACCCGCCGATTTGACCCACAATGTCGCACCAAAACCGAAGCCAGCCACCGCAAGACCCGTTACCAAACCCTTCTTGTCGGGAAACCACTTGACGCCAACGGCGATGGGAACGACATAACCAAGACCAATGCCGACACCGCCAATCAACCCTATGAAGACGAGCTGACTCAAGAAAGTGCTCCCGAACAAACCACCGAGGACATACCCGCCGCCAAGAACAATTGCGCTTGCAATTGACAGTTTCCTTGGCCCGACCTTTACCATCATTCTTCCTGACACAATAATGGTAAAGGCAAAGATAAGTATGCCGACTGAAAAGATCCATGCGGCCTGAGTTGCGCTGAACCCGTACTTACCCGCCTGGTCGACCAGTTTTGGGGTAAACACAGACCACGCATATATCGCCCCGAGGCATAATTGCATCAGGATGGCGCCTATGACCACAAGCCAACGATTCATTACCTTTTGATCTGACATCTTTACAACCTCCCCTTCCCAGTTTTGTTTTTGTTAATTCTTACAATTATTGAATGTTTTGCATTTTCCCCAAGACAAAGAACAAGCGAAATAATTATATAACTTGCCCATGGTTGTCAAATAAAAAACTCCCTTCGCCGCATGTGACGTGGAGCCGACAACTCCCGTCTATCCACTGCTGAAATTCCAGACCTTCCGCACGAAAAGTGGACCTGAACTTCCTAAACCCTTTTTGCCATGATGAGGTACTCATACTCGTAAAGGTCGCCAACAAAATGGCAGACCACCTCTTCCCTGTCGCTGTAAAAACCCCTTGTCGCAAGAACGGCCTTTAATCCTTCGGTGATGTTGGGAACGATGTAATCGGCAAAGGGGCCGCGATAGGTCCTGTAGCCGTGGTATTCCGCTATTCCCTGCAGATAGGAGAATCTGATGGTGTATTCGTCGTGTCCCTTAAGAGGGATGCGGCGCGGATTTCCGTCTGAGGCGATGGTAATGAACGGCCCCAGCGCTGGAGGGACCACCGCCTCGCAACTGTGTTCGCCGATAAAGATATATGGTATCCCCGACAAACAAAGCTTCTCGACCATCTCCATTGCTCCAAGATTAAAATTGAAGGTCGCGGCAGGTCTTTCAAGACCGTACGTGTCGAAGAAGCGCCGCACCTTTGCAATCACGTCATCAACCTCCCCGGCGCCCCTTTCGAGAATCGGATGTTCGATATCCAGGGCCGTTGGAAAGTCCCCCAGATTCTCGTTCAGAATCGCCAGCTCGTGGCGCTGAAAAATGGCGGAGTCCGTTTCGAGGGCATCTTCGAGCAGATAGGACACCTCATGCCCGGTCAGAGTTTCCCTCTGTTTCTCCAGCAGCGTCGGTGAGATATCGACCATGCAGGGACGCAACCTGGGATTCCTCGAGAGGAAATCCTTCATGAGATAACCGTAACCGCCCCCAATCTCCAAAATAGCTGCCATCCGCTCAAGAGGAACGAAGCGACGGAGATGGTCAAAGAGAAGGTGCCCGTAGGATGCGTTGTGCTTGAGTATACGTCGTATCGGGGTGTCGGCGGGATAAAGGGAATTACACACAGTCAATTCCCAGCCAAGGGTCTCGAGATCTTCCCTGTGATACGTGTCGGTCGTACTCAGCCGGCAGCGGCTGCCGCCGGATGGTGAACCCGTGCTATCCATGAAGCAACCTCACATAAAGAAGCCCCCGGGGAGATCCCGGGGGCTTTGCATTGCCTTTCAAAAGGCGGGCCGGTCTTACTGCCTGCCCTTTACGATGTCATCGACAACTGACGGATCGGCAAGGGTCGTAGTGTCGCCAAGCTGATCGAGCTCGCCGGAGGCGACCTTTCTCAGGATCCTTCTCATGATCTTGCCGGAGCGTGTCTTCGGCAGACCGGGTACGAACTGGATCTTGCCCGGTGATGCTATGGGGCCGATCTCTTTTCTTACGTGGGCAACGAGCTCTTTCTTCAGAGCATCCGAACCCTCTACGCCTGTTTTCAGAATGACGTATGCATAGAGGTCTTCGCCCTTGACTTCGTGCGGGAAGCCGACGACGGCCGATTCCGCAACTGCCGTGTTGAATGAATTCAGGGCCGCCTCAACCTCCGCGGTACCCATTCTATGGCCGGAAACGTTGACAACGTCATCGATACGGCCCATAAGTCTGAAGTAGCCATTCTCATCCTTTAATGCACCGTCACCGGAGAAGTAGAAACCCGGCTGCTGTACAAAATAGGTATTGAAGAACCTTTCGGGCTCCCCGAAAACGCCCCTCATCATGCCAGGCCATGACCTGCCGATGCAGAGTTCGCCCTGCTCGTTCACGGGCGCATCAACTGCGGGTTTGCTGGGGTCGGGCCTTGACTGAAGCGTGCGGGCGTCAACACCAAAGAACGGAAGTGTTGCGTAACCCGGTTTTCCCGGCCATGCGCCAGGAAGAGAGGTGATGAGGATGCCGCCTGTCTCTGTCTGCCACCAGGTATCCGCGATGGGGCACTTTTCTCCGCCGATGTATTTGTTGTACCAGAGCCATGCTTCGGGGTTGATGGGCTCGCCGACGGAACCGAGGAGTCTCAATGAGGACAGGTTCCTTCCCTGCGGCCACTTCTCGCCTTCTTTCATGAGTGCCCTGATTGCTGTCGGAGCGGTGTAGAAGATGCTGACTTTGAATTTCTCGACGATCTGCCAGAACCTGTCGGGGTTCGGGAATGTCGGGACTGACTCGAAAACTATGGAGGTTGCGCCGTTGCACATAGGTCCATAAACGATGTAGGTGTGACCCGTTACCCAACCGATGTCTGCGGTGCAGAAGAATACATCTTTGTCTTTATAGTCAAAGATGTATTTGAATGTTGAATACGCAAAGACCATGTAGCCGCCGACGGTGTGGAGAACGCCCTTCGGCTTGCCTGTTGAACCTGAGGTATAGAGGATGAAGAGCGGATCTTCCGCGTCCATCATCTCGGCGGGGCAATTGTCGGTGATGTCTGCCGCTGCCAGTTCGTCCTCAAACCAGGTGTCCCTGCCGGCCTTCATCGGTACTTCAAACTTCTCGAGTCTCTTTACGACAACAACCTTATCCACCGTGTGGCCCTGGGCTGCGCAGAGGTCGCAAGCGATGTCAGCGTTTGCCTTGGAGCTCACGTTCTTGCCTGAACGCCAGTAGCCGTTCGTGGTGATGAGCAGTTTTGCGCCGGCGTCGAGGATCCTGTCGCGGAGCGCCTCAGCGGAGAAACCGCCGAAAACGATCGTGTGGACAGCGCCAATCCTTGCGCATGCAAGCATCGCAACGGGAAGCTGCCAGATCATGGGAAGATAAATGGCAATCCTGTCGCCCTTGCGGACGCCCTTTTTCTTCAATACGTTGGCGAATTTCGATACGAGGGAAAGCATTTCCTTGTAGGTAAGTTTTACGACATCGTCTTCCGGTTCGCCCTGGAACAGGATGGCGACCTTATCTCCCTTGCCTTTCTCGACCTGGTAGTCAAGGCAGTTGTAAGAGATGTTGGTCTTGCCGCCGACGAACCACTCCACTTCGCCCTTGGCAAATTCTTCCCTGTTGACCTTCAGCCACGGCTTGAACCAGTGAAGCTCTTTCGCAATGCCGCCCCAAAAGGTCTCGGGGTCCTGAACTGACTGTTTCCACATCTTCTCATATTCGTCGCGGCTCTTTACATACGCCTGATCGACAAACTCCTTAAGGGGTGGATACAATCTGGTGTCTTCTGTTGCGTCTGCCATACATAACCTCCTTATTGATTTTAAATGAAGCTGTCCGTATTCAGCTTAAGCTACCCGTATTTAGCTTATTGAACAGACTATTTTAAACGTGCAGGGTAGTGATGTCAATAAAATTTTGTTAATCTTTTCACAATACTTGTGGCCCAATGACCGCTTGAAGCGAAGGCAGGCTTTAGGCTTGATGAACGGGAACAAATCCATTATGATACTTTTTAAAAAACCAGGGGGAACTACTAATGGTCAAGGATTCCGGCATCAATGAGGCGCTGCAAAACCTTCTCGACGGAAACAAGCGATTCGCCGCAATGAAACAGACGCATCCCAACCAGGACAGGGCCCGCCGCGACGACGTGAAAGGCGGTCAGAAACCCTTCGCCGTTGTCGTGGGATGCTCCGACTCCCGCATTCCTCCCGAGATCCTCTTCGATCAGGGCATCGGCGACCTCTTTATCATCAGGCTCGCCGGGAATATTGTCGACGATATGGCGCTGGGAAGCGTCGAATATGCCGTCGACCATCTGGGAACCCCGCTGGTTGTCGTCCTGGGCCACTCCAAATGCGGAGCCGTCACGGCGACAGCAAAGGGAGGCGAAGCTCACGGCCACATCGGCGGCATCGTAAAGCTCATCGCCCCCGCAGTAAACAACGTTAAGAACCAACCGGGCGACCTCGTCGACAACGCCATCAAGGAAAACGCCAGGCTCGTCGCCGCAGCCATCGCGTCATCAAAACCGGTCCTCGGGAAGATGGTTGAGGAGGGAAAGATAGCCGTCATCCCGGCATACTACGACATCGACACGGGACTGGTGGAAATGCTCTAGAGACGATCTCAGGTTTCAACTGTTCTTTCGTCTTTCTACCCACGGCAAGACACAGAACTTCAGTCCCATGCCGATGAAGACCATTATGAGGCTCAGGACCTGGCCCATGCTGAAGGGACCGAGAACAAACCCCAACTGGGTGTCGGGAAGCCTGAAGAATTCGCAGAAGGTCCTGAACGCACCATACAAAATGAGAAAGAGCGCGGCAACATCGCCATCGCGTTTCTTCCTGTCCTTGTAGAACCAGAGGATGACGAAAAGGAGAAGGCCTTCGAAAAAAGCCTCGTAGAGCTGCGAAGGATGGCGCGGCACCGGCCCCCCCTGGGGGAAGACCATTGCCCAGGGAACATCTGCCGGCTTGCCGAAGAGTTCGCCGTTGATGAAGTTTCCCAGCCGTCCGAAGCAGATCCCGATGGGTGCCGTAGGGATGATAAGATCGGCGGTGGCTGAGACGGGGAGCTTCTTCCTGACCATAATAATGACTCCGGCGATAAAGGTCCCCGCCAGGCCTCCGTGGAATGACATGCCTCCATGCCAGACCATGAATATCTCGAGAGGGTTCTCGATATAGAAGCCAGGATTATAAATGACGGCATATCCCAGCCGGGCTCCGACAATAAGCCCTATAATAAGGTAGAAGAACAGGTCGTCCACCGCTTCCCTGGGAATCCCGGGCTTCCTGTTGCCCCGCAGCTGATAGATGGTCAACCCATACGCAGCGAGAAAACCAAGGATATACATAAGCCCATACCAGCGCATGGAGAGTGGGCCAATCTTGAAGATAACGGGGTCAATATTGGGAAAGGAAAGCATAGCTGATTCCGGCCTCCAGAGTCCGATGGAACAGATTAACCAACGACCAGGCGCCAATAAACTGTTCTTCTTGTTCTCACGGCTGTCCTTGTCTCGTCATTGGCTATTTTCATTTTGGGTCAGTATCATTTATCTGGTTATTGTGATCTGGCCATCGGTTATTGTCTTTACTCTATACACAATTCTCACGTATCACCTTCCAGATGTCGGCGGCCTCTTTGAAGACGATGCCCGGGATGCCATAGCCGGCGGCGGCCGTTATGTACTCGGGAATGTCATCGATATAGAGCACTTCGTTCCGCTCCACAGACCTTGTTTCAAATATCGTGCTATAGATCTTTTCCTTGGGTTTTTTCGCACCCACCTCAAAGGAGAGTATCCATTCATCGAAGTGATGGATAATGGGGTATCTCTCCATAACATAGGAAAAATGAAGCTCATTGGTGTTGCTCAGAAGGACGATGGGGTATCCTTTCCGCTTGAGGTAAAGGATGATCTCGCTCACCGCCGGGTCTTCCTGAAATATGTCGTTCCAGATATCCTTGAACCCCTCGGATTCCAGTTCAAGCTTGTACTTCTCCTTGAGTTTTTTGAAAAACTCCTTCGAAGATATGAGGCCTTCCTCGTAGGCGTTCACAAAACCCTTCTGATGGTCGAAGAGGTACCGGAAGAGGTCATCGGGGGTAAAGCGGTCCTTGATGAGGGAGGTTTCGTGGAGCTTTGCGGCTATCTGATGATGTTCAAAAGGAAGGATCACGTTCCCCAGATCAAAAACAAAGAGCTTAATCATAGGGAAATATCTTCACGGGATGGAATTTGGCATAAAGGGCAAGGGGGTCTTTCAGGTGCTGCCAGCCTGCTATATGAAGGAACCGTCTGCCCCTGAAGCGCTTCATGAGCAATCCGATGCCACGGCACATGAACCTGTCGCGAAGCGCCATTTCATCGGTGTATGAAAAAGCGGTAACACCCGACCGAAAATAGAGGTCTGCCAGGACCGCTTCCATTCCGCCCCTTTCCGGCGCTTTCCCGGAAACCCTTTTCTCGATATTCTCCCGGCTCGTCAGCTCGTCCATGGCCCGAAGCCTCGTATACGAAAAAAGGTCCATGTCGACGGGATAAAGGCAGGCATCATTGCACCTGCAATAATTGTCGGCTATCGCAAACTCGCGGGGTATGTCGACGTAGGCATAGAGGTCTTCGAAGTCGCCGGGCTGGCACGCATACCCCTCGGATCGCAGGGCATACAGGGCATCGTCGATCTTTTTCCGGTAGACCTCGCCCATCTCCCGCCGGAAGGCAAGGCCGTAGGGGGAAAGCTCCAGTGTGACCACCCCGGGCACCAGTGCTTCGATCCATTTCCCGAGAAGCTCTTCGTTACGCTTGTCCCGGTGGATAATACCAAGCATGAAAAATGAACCCCCGGGGACTTCGTCGTGAGCGCGCGCCATGGCTAAATTAACGCACGACCCCACGGGCGTTTCAAGAGAAATGTTGAAGCCCCGTTCATGTCGTCCTCACTTTTTCTGTTGTCAATTTTCCCCATGTATAATAGAATAGGCTCCTGTTATACTTATGAAAACGCTAATGAAAACAGTGCTCTTTCTAATTTGTCTTCTCTGGGCCGGGCAGGCTCTGGCAGCTGACATCATCATAGGCGGCGATGTGACCCACACCGTCGGCAAGGGTGACAATCTCTACCGCCTGGGTGCCAGGTACGGGGTTTTCTGGAAGAACATCGCCCGGGACAATGGCCTCGATGAGAAACAGCCGCTCGTCGAGGGCGCCGTTCTTAAGCTCAACACACGCAAGATCGTGCCCCGAGTGATCGACAACGGCATCATCGTCAACATACCCGACAGAACGCTCTATTTCTTCCAGGGAAGACAATTGATGGCCCTTCCCGTCGGGTTGGGCGCCATCTTCGAGAATGACTACAGCGACTGGAAAACACCGGAAGGCAAGTTCCGCATAACAGGCAAAAGGAAGGACCCGACCTGGTATGTGCCGGAGTCGATCCAGATTGAATACGCATTGAAGGGCAAACCCGTCGAAGAGTCCGTTCCCCCCGGCCCGAAGAACCCGTTGGGAAGATACGCCATAAAAACATCCCTTCCGGCGGTCCTGATCCACGAGACCATCTGGCCGGGAAGCGTCTATCGCTACATGAGCCATGGATGCATACGAATGCTCCGGGAACATATGGAGCGCCTGTTCCCGCTTGTGGAGATAAACATGGAGGGGGAGATCATCTACGAACCCGTGAAGATCGCAAGGACCGACGACGGCAGGACCTACGTGGAGATCCGCACCGATGTCTACAAGAAACATCGCTCCATTAAGGGCCACATAACAAAACTGCTCGAAACCCGCGGCGTTGCAGACAAGGTCGACTGGCAAAAAATAGACAGGCTCATCAAGGAGGAATCGGGAGTGGCCGAGGATGTGACGCTTGGACTGCCCGGGAACTCCTCTCTGAATGGAACAGTGCCAAAGCTCGGCTTTACCAATCGCATCATCGATTACTTCAAGGAAAGGTTCAAGACAACGGAGCAGGCAAGCAACCCGAAACACTGACGAAGCATGGCCGGGCTTTTTCGAACATCGACGGGGCCGAGAAAACGAAGCCCTTCCTTCAAGGGCCATGGGGCTTGTCCGTCGGGCAGGTTTTAGTCTTTCATTCTTTGCCCCTGAAGCCCGGAACCTGGAACTTGAAACGGGTTTTAGATTTGCCATTATTCCCTTTTTTTCTTACAATACACGCATGACGACACGATTGAAGAAGGATTCTCCCGACGGCAGGCTGGCAGCCTTTCTGACAGACCAGCGCCTTATCTCGCAGGAACAGCTCGACAAGGCCCTGGAGGTTCTGAAAACCCGGGGAGGCTACCTCAGCGAGGTCCTGGTAAGCAAGGGGCTCATCGCCGAGGACGATGTGTCCTTCGCCCTGTCACAGGAATTCGATGTCCCTCTCCTGTCGTCACATAATGGTTCCATGAGGCCGTCCGACGAAGAGGACCTCAGGAAGCTCATACCGAAGCAGTTCGCCCTGAGGAACGTCATTCTTCCCCTCTCCCGCGAAGATAACGTCTTTACCTGCGTCATGTTCAATCCCCTCGACGTCATGCTCATTGACGAACTGAGGAAGATCACCGGCTGTCACGTCACCACCGTAGTGGCGACCAAATCGGATATACTCCGCTCCATAGAGGAATTCTACGACACAACGTCGATCGCCCAAAGATCCCAGCACCACTCCAATATCGTCAAAGGCCTCGAATTGAAATCGCCCGATTCCCGGGACGATTCGATCGGCATCGAGAGCATCGTCGAACGTGCAAAGGCGGCGCCGGTGGTGAAGCTCGTTGACCTCATGCTGTGGCAGGCCATCGACAAGCGCGCCTCTGACATCCATATCGAGCCCTTCGAGAACCACATCTCCCTGAGGTATCGCATTGATGGCAAGCTCTACGAAATGTCGCCGCCCGCGAAGCATCTTCACCTCCCCATCGTCTCCCGGATCAAGATCCTCTCGGGCCTCGACATCTCGGAGAAACGACTCCCCCAGGACGGGACCTTCATGGTAAAACTGAAGGACCGCACAATCGATCTTCGTATCTCCGTGATACCTACCATCTATGGCGAAAAGGTCGTATTGCGTATACTCGACAGGACGGGCGTTGTTTTCGAGCTCGCAGAAATGGGCTTCGAAGAGCAGGATCTCATAAAGCTGCGGTCGGCGATCTTCAGCCCCTACGGGGTTGTCTTCCTCACCGGGCCCACGGGCAGCGGCAAATCGACAACCCTTTATGCCATCCTGCAGGAGATCAAGTCGTCGGAAAAGAACATCCTTACCGTGGAGGACCCCGTTGAATACCGGCTGGCGGGGATCAACCAGGTGCAGGTCAAGCCGGAGATCGGCCTTACCTTCGCCTCGGCCCTGAGAAGTTTCCTGCGCCAGGATCCCGACATAATGCTCGTCGGCGAAGTCCGCGACCTCGAGACGGCGGAGATTTGCGTCCGCTCGGCGCTCACGGGCCACCTCGTGCTCTCCACGCTCCATACCAATGATGCGCCGTCGGCGGTAACGAGGCTTATCGATATCGGGGTCGAGCCCTTCCTTCTTGCACCGACGATCCTTGCGGTGGTCGGTCAAAGGCTTGTGCGGAAACTCTGTCCTGAATGCAAAGAGGAATACAGGCCCGACATAAAAGAGCTTGGCTCCGTGAGACTCAACGCCGAGACGATCTACCGGGCCAAGGGATGCCCTGCCTGCAACAACACCGGGTACCGGGGAAGGACCCTCATCGCGGAGATCATGTCCTCGTCAAAGGACCTGAAATCCCTCATCACACACAACGTCTCCTACCAGAACATGCGCGAGACGGCCCGAAAACTGGGCATGAACACCCTCTACGAATCGGGTCTGAAAAAAGTGGAAAAAGGAATAACAAGCCTCGAGGAAGTAATGAGCGTAACCTTCGGAATCTAAAAGACTGTTTCAGATTTCTAGTCTACTTTCACTATCTCGTAGGTCCGTTTGCCGCCGGGCGCGTTGAAGTTCACTTCGTCGCCGACGCATTTGCCCATGAGGGCCCTGCCCAGGGGGGAGGTTATTGATATGGTGCTCTTCTTTATGTCCGATTCGTAGGGACCGACGACCCTGTAGAGCGATTCTTCGTCGGTATCCATATTGACGAGAGTCACCGTGCAGCCGAACCCGACCGTCTCGCCGTCGCCTTTCTTCACGTCGACGATCTCCGAATTTCTCAGCTGTTCCTCGATCTCGGCAACTCTCTGCTGAAGAAACTGAAATTCTTCCCTGGCGGCATCGTATTCGGCATTCTCCGAAAGATCGCCATGCTCCCGCGCTTCCTCGATGGCCTTGAGGATCTGCGGCCGTTTCACGCTGAGCATGTTCTCATGCTCCTTCTTCAATCCTTCATAGCCTTCCCGGGTAATAGGTGCTTTCATTAGCGCTCCGATGAATATGTGACGGATTAAAAGACTACCTGAGGCGGGGCAAATTATCAACAGATTTGTGTCAGCATCTGCTTTGACTCCTCTGACGCTCTCATGGCCGGGTTGTCAAAAGAAGCCCGGGACGGGCCGAATAGAGGAAAAAAACCTTGACAAGATATGGAGTTACAAGTATAAATGACTAAAGTGGTAAAAGGTGTAAAAAGGTGGGAGATTGTTCGCAGGACGGTACGAATACTCGATCGATGACAAGAGCAGGGTAAGTATCCCGGCCAAATTCAGGGAGGCCCTTGCACAGAACCACGATCTTCGGCTCATCCTCACCAACCTGGACGGCTGCATAGTCGCCTATCCTTACCAGGAGTGGCTGGGCATCCAGGACAAGGTCTCCGCCGCAGGCCCGATTCGAAAAGAGGCGCGCGCTTTTCTGCGCTATTTCTACTCCGGGGCATCGGAGTGCCCCATCGACAAGCTGGGGAGGATACTCATCCCCCAGGCACTGAAGACGGATGCGCATATCCAGAAGAACGTCGTCATTATCGGGGTAGGGAAGAAGATAGAGGTCTGGGCAAAAGAAAAATGGGAGGAACTGGTAAAACTGGCGACCGCCGACCCCGATCAGATCGCTGATATCGTATCGGAACTCGGTCTTTGAGCGGCCAGGAGCATATAGCCGTTCTTCCCAAGGAAGTACTTGAAAACCTGATCAGCACCGGATGCAAGGTCTTCGTTGATGCCACCGTTGGCGGAGCAGGACATTCCATCGGCTTGTTGGACGGAAACAAACAATTACATATTGTTGGTATTGATAGAGATCAGGAAGCACTCGACCGGGCTCAGAGGACCCTCAAAGGGTATAGCGACCGGGTAACACTGCTGAGGGGAAACTTCAGGGACTTGAAGGAAATGCTGCAGGAGGCCGGGGTGGTGTCCATAGACGGCATCCTCTTCGACCTCGGCATATCAAGTTACCAGCTGGCCGCGGGCCGGGGTTTCAGCTTCAACGATGACGAGGAACTCGACATGAGAATGGATATCAGGGACGTCCTCACGGCATACGAGATCGTCAACTCCTACCGACAGGACGAGATTGCCCGGATTCTTTATGAATACGGGGAAGAATGGCAATCGCGCAGGATAGCCAAGGCCATCTTCGACAGGCGCAAGAAGGGCAGGATCCGCACGGCGCGGGAGCTCGCCGACACCGTTCTCGCCGTCAAGAAAAAAACGGGCCGGATACACCCGGCGACGAAGACCTTCCAGGCATTGAGGATTGCAGTCAACGACGAACTCGCAAGCCTCTCAAGGGGGATGGACGCCGCGGTGGACCTCCTCTCCCGTGGCGGCCGGATAGGAGTAATAACATTCCATTCCCTTGAAGACAGGATGGTCAAACAACGTTTTCGCAGCGATGATGCGCTGACGGTGCTGACCCGCAAGGCCATCAGGCCGGGGATCGAGGAGATAAGAAACAACCCGCGTTCGCGAAGCGCCAAGCTTCGTGTTGCAGAAAAAATTTGATGGGGGCCTTATGGCGAGAACAAGGAAAATATACATCGAGTCTTCGGGGGACACGCTGTTCTCGAGCGCCCGCCCGCTCCTTTTCCTGGGGTTCATCGTGGTCTTCGTTCTCGTTGTCAGCTTCCTCCTCGTTAACGCTCATGATCGTGCGCGGCAGGACCTCATTGAAACGCTCACGCTGGAGCGTGAATTGAGGCAGACCCATCAGAAACTGAAATCGGAAATGGCAGGCGTTACGCAATCGAGACTGCTCGCGCTCAAAGCAAAGGAGCGTCTGGGGCTTACAAAACCAAAAGAGGAAGAGGTTCTCGTTTTGAAATGAACAAACAGGCGATCAGGAAAGCCTTTTTCGTGTGCGCATCCATCGGGCTCGTGTACGCCGCGCTGGCTTTCAACATTCAAGACAGGTTTTCCATGAAAAGGACCTACCAGACATCCGTGAAGAAAGCTCCCAAAAGCCTGAACGTCGCCGTGCCCGGGCCGGACAACGAACCGTCCCGGCAGGCACCGATCATTGCCGGTAACCAGCCTTCCATTGAACCGTCCCTCCTTATCGCTCTTCCCATCATCGCCTATTCGATCAGGGAAGGACTCATCGAACGGGAGGGCATGATCCTCGTCAAAAGGACGGACGATCCCTCGTCGGTCTATCTCAAGAAGCCTCTCGACATCCTGAAAGACAAGGACAGTGAAGGTTTGAGGACCCTGACCCGCATTATCGGCAAGAAGAACATAGAGGCCTTTCTGAGCCAAGAAGGGGTGAAGCTTCCCGACAGGTCCCTGCCTTTCGATGCGCTGGCCGGTACCGGCTACAGTATCGACAGCGAGGTCCTCGTTGCACTCTACAACAAGTACGTGGGGGCCGGATTCGATCCGCTGATCCCTTTCGCCGCGGGCGGGTTCGAGGTATCACGAAAGGGCCGCGGGTTCGAGATCGGCAAAATCCGGAAGGAAAAACAGGCGCAGGCCGTGCGGAACGGCGCCGCGTGGATAATGCCGGACCTCTCCGGCCTTTCGATGAAGGCGGCCCTCGACAGGATCTCTGCGAAAGGACAGGCAATAAAGATATACGGGTCCGGGGTCGTCGCCAGCCAGTACCCCAACCCGCAGGAAAAGGTCGAGAAGGAGACCCGGTGCATTCTCTACGGGAGGACATACCAGAAGTGAGACTGAGCGAACTCATACGGGGCATGACAAGAACCGCTGTCCGCGGGGACACCTCCCTTGAGATAACGGGCGTCACGAAGGACTCCCGGAGCGTCTCCGAGGGGTCCCTCTTTTTCGTCACCGCCGCAAGCGGCGCATACATCGACGACGCCCTGAAAAACGGCGCACGGGCCGTGGTCACCGACGGTGATATCGATCGTCCCTTCGCATGCACCATTCGCGTCGGGGACGTCGCACGGGCCCTTGGTGAGGCCGCATCGAAGTTCTACGGCCGCCCTTCCCGGAAAATGCATGTCACGGGCATTACCGGGACAAACGGCAAGACGACGACGACCTTCCTTATCGAGTCCATCCTCGAGGCCGCGGGGAAGAAGCCCGCTGTCATCGGCACCATATCCTACCGTTACAACGGCAAGACGCTCAAGGCCCCCAACACCACCCCCGGCGCAAGCGAAACGAACGCTCTTCTTCGGGACATGCTGAACGCCGGTACGAGCCACGTGATCATGGAGGTCTCCTCTCATGCCCTCCACCAGGCACGTGTCGAAGACATCGATCTCGACGTCGCCGTATTCACAAACCTGACTCACGATCATCTCGATTATCACGGGGACTTCGAGAGCTACCGTGCCTCGAAAAGGCTTCTCTTCGAAGACTACCTCGCAAGAAGCAAGAAGAAGAAAAGATACGCCATAATGAATATCGACGATCCCTCGATACGGGAGTTCGCCGTCCCTTCACCGGTGACGATGTTCTCCTACAGCACGCGGGGTTTCGCGGATGCCTGCCTGTCGAGCTTTTCCGAAAGCATCGACGGCCTGACCCTCACCCTATCCCTACCGGGGAATAAGATCCCCATCGTCTCACCTTTAATCGGCATGTTCAATGCCTCCAACATTCTTGCCGCATCATTGTCAGGCCGCGTGACAGGCATATCGCCCCAGGCGATAAAAGAGGGTATCGAAAAACTGGGCGGCGTCCCGGGAAGGCTGGAACGAGTGGCGAACGACAGGGGCATCTCCGTCTTTGTCGATTACGCCCACACCCCCGACGCGCTCGAAAGCGTCCTTAACCTGCTGGGAAGACTCAAGAAGGGAAGGCTTATTGCGGTTTTTGGTTGTGGGGGCAACAGGGATGCCGCAAAAAGACCCCTTATGGGCGCCATCGCGGCGCGCACTGCCGACGTGGCGATCGTCACCTCCGATAATCCGCGCGACGAAGATCCGGTGCGGATCATCGGGGAGATCACACAGGGCTTCGACGGCAAACCGGTGCGGATCATCGAGGACCGGCGAGAAGCGATCTTTGAAAGCATCCGGATGGCAAAACCCGGCGACGTCGTGCTTGTGGCAGGCAAGGGACATGAGGATTATCAGATCATCGGCGGCACCACCCTTCACTTCAGCGACCGTGAAGTAATCGAGGAGTCTCTTCATGTGGCGACTTGAGGATATTGTGAAGGCAGTGGGAGGGACGGTCCTCAAGAAGGGAAAGGAGGTATTCACGGGTATCTCTACGGACTCCCGGACCATCGGGAACGGGGAGCTTTTCATCCCCATACTGGGCAAGTCTTTTGACGGTCATGCATTCATCCGTGCGGCGCTCAAGAGATCGGGCGGCGGAACGCTGTGCCGGAGCGACAGCCCCGTCCCGCTTGCCGACGCCGAAGGAACGGTCATCCTCGTGGAGGACACCAACCAGGCCCTTCTCGACCTGGCTTACTTCAAGAGAGGCACCCTCTCGGGCACCTTCATCTCCATCACCGGAAGCAACGGCAAGACGACAACGAAGGAGATCCTCGTTGCCATGATGAAGAAACGCTACGCCGTGCACTTCAACGAAAAGAACCTCAACAACCTCATCGGCGTGCCGATGAGCATTCTCTCCATTGACGGCGATCCCGACATATGCATCCTGGAACTTGGAACGAACACGCCCGGTGAGATACACAGGCTCGCAGTCATGACAGATCCCGATGTCTCCCTCATTACCAACGTGAACCCCTCCCACCTCGAGGGCCTCACGTCGCTCGAGGGCATCCTGGAGGAGAAGCTCGATCTTTTCCGGTTCACCAGGGAGGACGGAAAGATATTCGTGAACGTTGACGATCCCGGCATAAGCAGCCGCTGGCGCGACACGGGCCGGACGGCGGTCACATTCGGCATGGATAATGACGCGGACTTCCGCCTCGCCGTCGGAGAGGACCTGGGCTGGGAAGGCTCGGCGATCTCCATCACTTGCCCGGCGGGAAGCATCAAAGCACGGACGGGGCTTCTCGGCCGGCACAACCTTTACAATATTCTGGCCGCTGCCGCGATAGCATCGACCTTCGGGGTCGATGACCCGCTGATCGGAGAGGTCATAGAGGAATTCCGGTCATACGACAAGAGATTTCAGCCCACGAAGACCACGAAGGGGCATATCATCATCGACGACACGTACAATGCGAACCCTTCGTCCATGCAATGGGCCATAGGGACCCTTGCCGCTCTGCCGGCAGCGGGAAAGAAGGTGGCGGTCCTCGGGGGAATGAAGGAACTGGGAAACGAAAGCGCCCGCTACCACAGGGAGCTGGGGGCGTATATCAAGGAGGCGGGCATCGGGCTTGTCGTCCTTCTCGGTGAAGAGACGAAGAACACTCTCGAGGAGCTGCGCGGCACGGTGGCCGTGCATTTCGACGACAAGAAGGACCTCATCGGGTACGTGGCGTCGCACATAAGCGCGGGCGACACCATCCTGGTAAAAGGATCCCGGGCATTTGAGATGGAAGAGATCGTGGAGGCACTGAGGTAATGCTGTACTATTTCCTTTACCAGCTTCACCTGAAGGCGTCCGTATTCAACGTCTTCCGCTACATAACCTTCAGGACGGTCCTGTCCATACTCTCGGCGCTCATCATCAGTTTTATCCTTACACCCTACGTTATCAGGAAGTTCCATGACTGGAAGATCAGAAGCGGCAAGCGCGAGGACGTGCCGGACCGCCATGAGACCAAGAAGGAAACGCCGACGATGGGCGGGTTCGTCATTCTCATCGCCACCACGATACCGACTCTCCTCTGGGCGGACCTCGGCAACTACTACATATGGGTCGTCATCTTTTCTCTTCTCTCCTTCGGGGCCATCGGCTTCATGGACGACGTGCAGAAGCTGCGGGGTACAACGGGAAAGGGCATTTCGGGACGGACAAAGCTCTCGCTGCAGATCTTTTTCGGCCTCTGCATCGGCGCGCTCATATTCTTCAAGTACGGCTTCGTGACACAGCTCACGATACCCTTCTTCAAGAACATCCGGCCCGACCTGGGCGTCTTCTATATTGCCCTGTGCATCTTCATAATCGCCGGCACATCAAATGCCGTGAATCTCACGGACGGTCTTGACGGCCTCGCCATCGGCCCCGTCCTTACCGTCTGCTCCACCTTCATGCTCTTCTCCTATCTTGTGGGCAACGTTATATTTTCGCAATACCTCCAGATATTCTACGTTAAGGGAGCCGGAGAACTCACCATCCTGTGCGGGGCCATGCTCGGCGCGGGCATCGGATTTCTGTGGTACAACGCCCATCCGGCCGAGCTCTTCATGGGCGACACCGGGTCGCTTTCCCTGGGAGCGGCGCTCGCGACGATAGCCGTCATCATCAAGCAGGAATTCCTCCTCGTCATAGCCGGCGGGATCTTCGTCCTGGAAACGCTCTCCGTCATCATCCAGGTCTATTCCTTCAAACTGAGAGGGAAGAGGGTCTTCAGGATGGCGCCCATCCACCATCATTTTGAACTCAAGGGATGGAACGAGGAAAAGATAGTCGTACGCTTCTGGATCATCTCGGTGATCCTGGGGCTGCTGGCATTAAGTACGCTGAAATTGAGGTAAGATGGATATACCTGACCGCATATTGATCGTAGGACTCGGCGCCTCGGGGATAGCCGCGGCGCGCTTCCTTTCCCGGGCGGGAAAGACGATCGGAATTGCCGACGAAAAAGACCAGGCACAGCTTGCGGGCGCCCTCAAGGACCTCGAAGGCGTCGCCTTCTCCGGCCACTTCGGGCCCCACCGCGAGGAAGACTTCACCCTTTATTCCATGATCGTCCTCAGCCCCGGCGTCGACAGCGAGCATCGGGTCCTCAAAAGAGCGCGCCAGTCGGGGGTGCGGGTCATCGGCGAGATGGAGCTTGCCGCATCCTTCATTGATGAACCCATTGTAGCGATCACCGGCACGAACGGCAAAACGACGACAACGACCCTTATCGGCGAGATCTTCAAAAGGGCCTTCGGCTCCGCCTTCGTGGGAGGGAATATAGGGAATCCGCTTATCAATTACGTCGCCGACGGGGAAAAGGCATCCCACGTCATCGTCGAGGTGAGCAGCTTCCAGCTCGAAACCATAGAGACCTTCAGGCCCGCGACAGCGGTGCTTCTCAACATCACCGAAGATCATCTTGACCGCTACCGCAGCTATGACGAGTACAAAGGCGCAAAATACCGCATCTTCGACAACCAGAGGGAAGGGGATTTCGCCGTCGTGAAGAAGGGGCTCGAGGTCGTCATGAAGGGCACCCCCCGGATCCTTCCCTTCTCGGTGACAGACGAACTCGATGAGGGTGCCTTCTCAAAGAACGGCAGGCTCTATGTCCGTCTTGACGGGCAGGAAGCCTCGTGGTCGAGAGACATCTCCCCGCTGGCGGGCATCCACAATACAGAGAACATCCTTTCCGCCCTCCTTGCGGCCCGCATCCACGGCGCAGACACGGGTGCCATTGAAGAGGCGCTGAAGGCCTTCCGGGGGCTCTCCCACAGGGTCGAGTTCATCCGCACCCTCCGGGGCGTCTCCTTTTACAACGATTCCAAGGCAACCAACGTGGATGCCACGAAAAGGGCGCTCGAGGGAATGGAAGGGGGCATCATCCTCATCGCGGGAGGAAAGGACAAGGGCGGAAGCTACCGGGCCATCCGCGAGGAGGCCGGGAAGATAAGGGCCCTCATCGCCATAGGCGAGGCACAGGACAGGATCGCTTCCGAACTCGGCGACGCCATACCCACCTACCTCGAAAGGGACATGACCGCCGCCGTTTATCAGGCTCTGGCAAAGGCCGGACAGGGAGATTCGGTCATTTTATCGCCCATGTGCAGCAGCTTTGACATGTTCAAGGACTACAAGGACAGGGGAAACACCTTCCGGAGGATAGTGGAGGCACTATGAAAAAGGTCCTTATCGCCATATTGTCGCTCCTTCTCGTGTACAGCTTTTTCCAGGAGTACAACGTCGAGAGGGTCCTTGTCATCATTGCCGGAGCGGCTGCGGGCTTCGCCATTTTCCGGCTCCCCCAGCGCTATGTCGAGTCCATGAAGTACCCTCTCATCGTCATGTCCTTCATGGTCACCGTCCTTTTCTTCTTCTACCCGAAGCTGGCCGTTCCGGAGATCGCCCGGATGGCCATCGTCTTTGTCTCTTTCTACGCCTTCATATTCTATCTCACAGGCATGGAAGAGAAAAACCAGGACTTCTTCAAAGAGGTGATGGCCCTTTCGATCCTCTTCTTCTCATCGGGTTTCAACCTTTACATAACGGGCAGGCTGGTCTTCATGATATCTTTCGCAGCGGCCCTTATCCTCTTCCTCTTCATCATCGGCAGGCACCGGATCATACCTTTCATCGCCGCCTACGCCATCATCGCGGCCTTCATGGTATACCGGCAGGGCTCCGGTATCCTGGGAAGCGGCCTCACGGGGCTCTCCGAGATCAACAGGTACATACTTCTCGGGGCGTCCTTCGCCCTCCTGGCCACAAGTTTCGCCCTCATCATGAAGAAGAGCACTTTTTCCACCATGCTGCCCTTTCTCGGGTTCCTCTATATCGCCATGGACATCCTCCTCGTCGTGGGAATCAGATTCTCCACGGGGCTCCTCTACCAGCCGGTCCTTTTCGTCGCCATGCTCGTCCCCCTTGCGGGAACCATGCTGAAGGGCGAAGGGGGGAGATCATGAGGCTCGTCATATCCGCAGGCGGGACAGGGGGGCACATCTTTCCGGGAATAGCCGTCGCCGAGGAACTCATGGCGCAAAACGCGGGCAACAACGTCCTGTTCATCGGGACGCCCTACGGCCTTGAAGGGAAGATCATACCCGATGCAGGATTCAGGCTCCATCTCATCGAGGCACACCAGTTCCTGGGACGCTCTCCCGTCCACAAGGCTATCACCCTTCTGAGGATAGCGAAAGGCATCGTGATGTGCCTTAAGATCCTCAAGGCAGAAAAGCCCGATGCCATCCTCGGCATGGGCGGGTTCACCTCGGTGCCTGTCATAGTCGCGGGAAGGATGCTCGCCATCCCCTCCTTCATCCATGAACAGAACGTCCAGCCGGGTCTTGCCAACAAGCTCCTTTCAAAGATAACCCGCAAGGTCTTCATCAGTTTCGACGAAACAAAGAAGCATCTCCCGGCGGCGCGCACCGTCCACAGCGGCAATCCTTTGCGGCAGAAGCTCAAGAAGCTCGAAGGTCTAAAGGAACCGGGTTCCTTCGGCATCTTCGTCTTCGGCGGGTCGCGGGGCGCGAAGAGCATCAACGATGCCGTCCTGTCCCTCTTGCCGCTGCTCGAAGGACAGCCGGGCGTGGTCATCTACCATCAGACAGGAACAGATGATCTGGACCGGGTAAGGGACGCCTATGCGAAGAGTTCCCTCCCCCATGAGGTCTTTGCCTTCACAGATGAAATGGAAAGGTACTACGCCCTCAGCGATGTCGTCATCGCGCGGGCGGGCGCCACGACCATTTTCGAACTCGCCTTCTTCCAAAAGGCGGCCATACTCATCCCCTACCCTTATTCGGCCGGCAACCACCAGTGGCAGAACGCCGCGCAGGTGGAGGAGGCGGGCGGCTGTTATCTCGTAGGCAACGACGAGGCGACGGGAGACAGGCTCTTCGGTGTCATCGCGCAGCTCATGAAAGACCGGACCCTCATGGAAAAGATGGGCAGCAACCTGGGGAAGATATTCGTGGAAGACGCCGCGTTGCGTATCATTGGAGGAATAGAACATGGTCTTTCATAAAATAGAACGGGTCCACTTCGTGGGCATCGGCGGCATCGGAATGAGCGGTATCGCGGAGGTGCTCATCAATCTCGGTTTCAAGGTTACAGGTTCCGATATACGCCGCACGGATATAACGGAGCGTCTTGGGTCGCTTGGTGCGACCATCTTTCAGGGCCACAACGAGGAGAACATCATCGATTGCGACGTGGTGGTCGTCTCATCGGCGGTGAGGCCCGACAACCCGGAGGTAAAAAAAGCCCGGGAGCTTTTCATTCCCGTCATCCAGCGGGCGGAGATGCTCGCCGAGTTGATGCGCATGAAATACTCCGTGGCCGTTGCCGGCGCCCATGGGAAAACGACCACGACGTCCCTTGTCTCCTCCATCCTCGGCCATGCCGGCCTGGATCCGACCTGCGTCATAGGGGGAAAGCTGAACAGCCTGGGGAGCAACGCAAAGCTGGGGGACAGCAAGTTCCTCGTCGCCGAAGCGGATGAGAGCGACGGCACATTCCTGCTCCTTTATCCCACCATTGCCGTCGCAACCAACATAGACCTCGAACACCTCGATTTCTACAAGGACATGAATGAGATCAAGGCAGCCTTCCTTGCCTTCCTCAACAAGGTTCCCTTCTACGGCGTCAACATCATCTGCATGGATAACGCGAACATTCAGAGTATTATCCCCATGCTCAAGCGACGCTATACGACCTACGGTCTGTCCAAGCAGGCCGACCTCAGAGCGGACAACATCTCTTACGAGGGTTTCCTGACAAGATTCAGGGTCATATATAAAGGATACGACCTCGGGGAGATCAAACTCACCCTCCCCGGCATACACAACGTCGTCAATGCTCTCGCCGCCTGCGGCGTCGCCATCGAACTCGACATACCCTTCCGCACGATACAGGAGGCGCTCGGGAATTTCTCGGGCATCCATCGCAGGCTGGAGATAAAGTGGGACGGGGACATAAAGCTCATAGACGACTACGGCCACCACCCCACGGAGATCAAGGCGACCCTGTCGGCCATCCGGAAGATGTGGAAGGACCGCATCATCGTCGCCTTTCAGCCGCACCGCTACACGAGGACCCAGGCGCTGATGGAGCAATTCGCCACCTCCTTCAACGAGGCGGATATCCTGGTCCTCACCGAGATATACGCGGCGTCGGAGGACCCCATCGAGGGGATAACGGGGGCGAACCTCGCCGAGAACATACGGGCGAGCGGGCACAAGAACGTCATCTTCGCTCCCACACGGGACGATGTGATAGAGAAGATACTCGAGAACGCACGGGCAGGAGACGTCGTCGTCACACTGGGCGCCGGCGACCTCTACAAAATTGACGAGAGACTGAAAAGCACATGGACTGGAAAGGAATAAAGGGGACGGTACTGACAGAGGTACCCATGAAACGCTACACCTCGATGAGGGTTGGCGGGCCGGCGCAGCTGCTTCTCTATCCCGCCGGAAGGGCCGATTTTTCCGCTATGGTGCGGCGCCTCGCCGACGACGGCACCCCCTACCGCTTCCTGGGCAACGGTACGAATATCGTCGTCAGTGACGAAGGGATACGAGCGGCGCTGATAAGGATAACCAAAATGAACCGCCTTCATTTCCAGAAAACCCCCGATGGCGCCGTCGCCGACGTAGGCGGAGGGTATTCCCTGAAGAGGTTCATAAGCGAGTGCGCAAAACGGGGCCTCGGAGGCCTTGAAAAACTATACTGGATACCCGGCAGCGTCGGCGGCGGCATCAGGATGAACGCCGGGAGTTTCGGCCAGTCGATATCGGATACCGTTATCGGGATCGATGTCCTGAACAGACGCGGCGAGATCATTGAAAAGGCGATCCGGTCCCAGGATTTCGGCTATCGCACCTCACCTGTGGGGCCGCATGAATGCGTCATCAGCGGCAGATTCCGTCTCAGGACCGCCGACGTGGAAGAGCTCGAAAGCGACATGGACCGCGTGTACCGGGAAAGAAAGGAACGCCACCCCATGGAATACCCTTCGGCGGGGTCGGTCTTCAAAGCGGTCCAGGGCCGATCGGCCTGGTGGTTCGTGGAAAAGGCGGGCCTGAGAGGGTACCGCATAGGCGATGCCTGCGTCTCGGAGAAACACACCAACTTCATCGTGAACCTGGGGCACGCACGGGCCCGCGACATTGCGGCCCTCATTGAAAAGATAAAACAGGAGGTCCACTCGAAGCTTGGGGTAAAGCTCGAAGAAGAGGTGGAGCTCTGGGGGTTCAATGGATAGTAACAGCTTCAAAAATATGAAGATAGGCGTCCTTCTGGGAGGAAGGTCGTCGGAGCGGACAATATCCCTCAAAAGCGGCGGCGCCGTTCTGGAGAGCCTTGCCAGATCGGGATATGACGCAGTCGCCATCGATGCCAGGGAACGCCTCGTCGAAAAACTCAAAAAGGAGAAGGTCGGTGCCGCCTTCATCGTTCTCCATGGCAGATGGGGCGAGGACGGTACCGTCCAGGGCCTCCTTGAGATCATGGGGATACCCTACACGGGCCCCGGCGTCCTCGGTTCATCGGCAGCGATGGACAAGGCCGTTATGAAGTACATTCTCCAAGCGACGGGCATCCCCACGCCGGCCTACGTTATAGCGGGAGAGGGCGAGAGGATCGCCTTGAAGCCGCCCTTCGTCGTCAAGCCCGCGAACGAGGGATCGACGATCGGCATATCTCTGGTCCACAAGACAAAGGACGTGCCCGCCGCCATGGATCTCGCCCTGAAATATGACAGGAAGATCGTCGTCGAGGAGTTCGTATCGGGTCAGGAGATCACCGTGGCGGTCATAAACGGAAGGGCCCTTCCCGTCATCGAGGTGCGGCCGCTTTCCGGTTTTTACGATTTCGAATCAAAGTATACCAGGGGGAAGACGGAATATATCGTCCCCGCAAAAATATCACGGCATGTGGCGAAAAAAGCCCAGGCCATCGCCATGGACGTCTACCGGAGTTTCGGCCTCTCAGGATGCGTGCGAACAGACATGCTCATCAGGGACGGCATACCCCTCGTCATCGACATCAACACGTCTCCGGGGATGACGGAAACCTCTCTCGTCCCCAAGGCTTGGGCCCACGAGGGAAGGACATTTGATGAGCTTATCGAAGAAATACTGACGGGGGCATCGCTGAAGACATGAAAAAGCTTCTTTACACACTCTTCATCGGGCCGGTGTGCATCCTTTCGATGCTGTCCATCGCCTACCTGTTCTCCCGGGAGGAACCCCTCTTTTTTCTGCAGAACATAAAGGTGAACGGTTTGAGCCAGCTCGGCGACAAGGAGACGATGGCAAAGATAACCCCTCACCTCACGGAAAGCATTTTCAAGGTGGACGTGGCAAAGGTCCGGGAAGCTCTCACATCCCATCCCTTCGTGAAGGAAGTAAGCGTGAAGAGGGTCTATCCCTTCTCCATCATCATCGACGTCAGGGAAAAGACTCCTTCTGCCCTCTGGGTCGCCGGCGACGGCTCCATTTACGTCCTCGATGAAGAAGGAGAGCCCTATCGCTTCCTTGGAAAGGATGAGGTCCAGGGCCTCTATCTCATCAGCACCCGGGACAGGTCCGACGTGAAGAAGGTCTTCAACGAGACGAACGGTTTTATAACCGAGGATCTCCTGAAAAAAGGACAGATCTCGGAGGTATCCTACCGGGACGGCGGCCTTACCATCTTCGGACTCAAGGACGGAGTGGAGATAATACTCGGCAGAGAAGACCACAGGAAAAGATTGAAAAGGGCCATGGCAGTCCTTCGGGACGCGGCCAAGCGGGGCCTTGTCATAAAATGCATCGATGCGCGCTTCGAAAAGGGCGCCATAATCCAGGAGAGAAAGGGGTGATAGGGTGAAGGACGACGAACAGCTCCTCGTGGGGCTTGACATTGGGACGACAAAGATCTGCGTGGTCGTCGGAAAGGCGTCGGAAAGCCAGGTCAACATCATCGGCATCGGTTCGCACCCGTCAACGGGTCTGCGCAAAGGTGTTGTCGTCAACATGGACAGCACCGTAAATTCCATCAAGAAGGCCGTCCAGGAAGCGGAGCTCATGGCCGGCATCAAGATCGATTCATGTCTCGCCGGCATAGGGGGGGCCCATATAAAAAGCTTCAACAGCAACGGCGTCGTGGCCGTCAAGGACAGGGAGGTCCGGCCCGATGACATCGACCGCGCCATAGACGCCGCAAAGGCGGTGGCCATCCCTGCGGACAGGGAACTCATCCACGTCATCCCCCAGGAATTTATCGTCGACGACCAGGACGGGATCAGGGACCCCGTCGGCATAACGGGAGTGAGGCTCGAGGTCAAGGTGCACATCGTGACGGGCAGCATCTCCTCCGCCCAGAACATCATCAAGTGCTGCAAACTGGCGGGGCTCAACGTCGACGACGTCATACTCTGCCAGCTTGCGTCCGCCGAGGCCGTCCTCACACCCGAGGAGAAGGAGATCGGCGTCGCCGTCGTCGACATCGGCGGAGGGACGAGCGATATCGCCGTCTACGCCAGCGGCGCGATAAAGCATACGTCCGTCCTGCCTTTCGGCGGCAACAATATAACGAACGATATCGCCATCGGTCTCAGGACGCCCATCGATGACGCGGAAAAGATAAAGAAAAAATATGGCTGTGCCATGGCAAGCCTTGTCGGTCAGAACGAAACCATCGAGGTTCCGAGCGTCGGCGGGCGCAAGCCCCGGACGCTTCAGCGCAAAACATTGGCCGACATCATAGAACCAAGGGTCGAGGAGGTGGCTTCCCTCATCTACGAAGAGATAAAGAAATCGGGTCTGGAAAAGCTCCTCGCCTCCGGCGTGGTATTGACGGGCGGCTGCTCGAACCTCGACGGCCTCCCGGAGATGGCGGAGAACATATTCAACCTGCCGGCGCGAAAGGGAGACCCCACAGGCGTGGGAGGCCTTATCGACGTCGTCAACAACCCCGCCTATGCAACGGCGGTGGGGCTTTTGCTTTTTGGTTTCAAGGAGGGGAGAGGAAAGAAACGTGGGTTCGATGCGACGCGGTCGATGAGGAAGCTCTTCAGCAACCAGAAGCTGCTCACGAAAATGAAAGACTGGTTTAAAGAAATCTTCTAGGAGGTGCGAGGTGAGTGGAATGTTCTACATGGACGAGAGCAACGGATTTTCGGCAAAACTCATAGTGGTCGGCGTTGGAGGGGGTGGCTGCAACGCGCTCAACAACATGGTTCAATCGGGGGTTCAGGGCGTGGAGTTCATCGCCGTCAACACCGATATCAAATCGTTGAGTGCGTGCAAGGCTCCCATCAAGATCCAGATCGGCACGAAACTGACAGAGGGTCTCGGAGCGGGAGCGAATCCCGAGGTGGGCAAGAAATCCGCCCTCGAGGATGTCGACAAGATCAAGGACCATCTCAAGGGAGCACACATGGTCTTTATCACCTGCGGCCTCGGCGGCGGAACCGGAACCGGAGCGTCACCCGTCATCGCCGAGATAGCAAGGGAAGTCGGGGCCCTTACCGTGGCCATCACCACGAAACCCTTTGCCTTTGAAGGAAAGGACAGGATGACGCAGTCGGAGAACGGCGTCGTTCAGCTGAAATCGCGTGTCGACTCCCTCATCACCATACCGAACCAGAGACTTCTTTCCATAGGCGGCAAGCATATGACGATCATGGAGGCCTTTCTCAAGGCGGATGAGGTCCTTCTCAATGCCGTCAGGAGCATCTCCGACCTCATCGTCGGATCCGGCCATGTCGTCGTCGACTTTGCCGACGTGAAGACGATCATGAGCGAACGGGGCATGGCGATCATGGGCATCGGCGAGTCAACGGGCGAGAACAGGGCCCGCGACGCGGCCCAGAAGGCCATATCGAGCCCGCTCCTCGAAGACATCTCCATCCACGGCGCCCGCGGCGTTCTCATCAACGTCACCGGCAACACCGATATGACCCTGATGGAAGTCAGCGAGGCTTCCACCCTCATTCAGGAACAGGCCCACGAGGATGCGAAGATCATCTGGGGTCTCGTCTATGATGAGTCCATGCAGGATTCCTTAAGGATAACCGTCATAGCCACCGGCTTCGAGGAACGCGCCGTCATCGACGAAGACAAGACGGAGCCCTTCCTCCGCGGCAAGCTCTTTGACGACGAGAACGTCCCGTCCTTCATCAAAAAGAAGGTGGCCATCGACTACAAGGTCGACTATAAAGAGATCAGGCAGAAAAGCGACACCATCGACATCGATGATGACCGCTACGACATTCCGACATTCCTCAGGAAGCAGGCAGACTAACCTCCTGAAAAGAGGGGTGGCGAAAGCTCTCGTCCCGCCACCCCTCAAAACTCACCAGAAGATAATAACCAATAATCAAATCTCAATGACCAGATGAACGACAAGAAACGAAGCGAGCTGTGTCCTGGCCGGTAACTCATGATCGGTCATTTTGCATGAGTCAGCCTCTTCCCGGACGATCCAGGGGTTTTTCCATAACCTATCACTCATGACCTGTTTCATGCTATTCTGGTTACGTTATGGTTCAGAAACACACAGGTAAGGCCGGTGAGCGAAGAGATTACCTTCTCGGGGAAAAAGGCACCGTCCGCAAGAAATGGGGAGGCAGGATACCCGTTGTTGTTGTTTTTCCCAACTCCTATCATGTGGGGATGTCGAACCTTGCGACGCATATCCTTTACAAGACGCTGAATGACCGCGATGATATTGTGTGCGAACGGCTCTTCTATGAGGAGGGCAGACCCCTTGTCTCGCTGGAGAGTTCGCGGCCCCTTTCCTCCTTCGAGATCGCCTTCTTCACCCTTTCCTTTGAACTCGACTACCCGAATATCCTCAGAATACTCGAAGACTCGGAAGTACCCGCTTTTTCACGGGAACGGCCGAAGGAAGACCCTCTTCTTGTCGCCGGGGGGATCTGCGTCATTTCCAATCCGGAACCTCTTTCGCCCTTTTTCGATCTCATGGTGATGGGCGACATCGAGGCAACCGTCCCCTCTCTCATGGAACGCTTCATTGCGGTCCGGGCATCCGGAAAGGAAAGTGTCATTGGTGAGCTGGAAACGCTTCCCTTTGTCTATAACCCTGACAATTTGTCGCTGAAGCATGCCGAGGGCGGACAGATCGAAGCCTTTGAGCCGGCCGATTTCGCCGTTACCGTAGAGCGCTACCGGGGGGAAACCCTCGGTACGTCCGTCATTACCTCATCGAACACCGAGTTCGCCGACATGACCCTCGTGGAAGGGACCCGAGGATGCCCCTCGCGCTGTTCTTTCTGTCTTCTCGGCAACCTCTACGGCTTTCGGACCGAGGATGTCGAGGCCGCGGTAGGGGACGCAAGGGACGTCGGTATTATCGGGGGAGGGATCTCCTTTCACCCGCGCATTGCGGATATCGTCGGCGGCCTCCGGTCCCGGGGCATAGGCGTGCACCTCCCCTCCCTTCGCCTTGACAAGGTCCCCCTCGGCCTCATCGAGCTGATCAAGGACGACGTGAAGACCCTCACCTTCGGCGTGGAGGCGGCAACGGAGCGCCTGCGCAGGCTCCTTGGCAAACCCATGAAGGATGAGGAGGTGATCTCGCGCATTGACGCCATTATGACCCTGAAGTCCTTCAACCTTAAACTCTATTTCATGATCGGACTCCCCGGCGAAACACTGGACGATATAGACAAGATACCCGGGCTGGTCAAAGGCATCCGCCACGCGATGATCAAGCGCGGCGCCCCACGAGGCGCCCTGGGCAACATCACTGTTCACGCAAGCCCCTTCGTGCCAAAACCGGCCACGCCCTTTCAATGGCTTCCCATGGCCGACATGGATGAGATGAAGCAGAAGATTTCCCGTCTCAGGAACGCCTTCAGAAAGATCGACAACACCTACTTCACCCACGATTCCATCAAGTTCAGCTTTCTTCAGGCCGCCCTCTCCCGCGGCGACCGGCGCGTCGCTGACACGGTCATACGCCTTTCCCGGGGCGACAGCCTCACCCGGATCATACGGGAAAGCTCCGTCAACCTCAGCTTCTATGCCCTTCGCGAACGCCCCTGCGACGAAACCTTCCCCTGGGACTTCATCCGCGGCACCACCCCGAAAGAAACTTTGCGCAAACGATTTGAAGCTCTCCTTTGAAACATCCTCTCGCGCACACTCGTTAACAGGCCGTTGACTTTTTCCACCGCATACTATAGGATTTGGATTATTTTCCGTCAAAATCAAGGGGGTAGGAAGAATGTCCAATCTCAATAAAGTATTGCTCATGGGACGGCTCGGAGCGGACCCGGAGCTTCGGTATACAACCGACGGCACGCCCGTTGCGACCTTTCGCATGGCCACATCGGAATCATATAAAGACAAGTCCGGCGTCAAACAGGAACGGACGGAATGGCACACCATTGTCATATGGCGCAAGCTCGCCGAGATCGCCGGTGAGTACCTGAAAAAGGGAAGGCTCGTCTATATCGAGGGCAGGATACAGTCGCGCGAATACGAAGGGCGCGACGGCGTCAAACGCAAAGTGTACGAGATAGTCGCATCCGACATGAAGATGCTTCCCACGGGCCAGGGCGGGCAGGGCCAACCTCAAGAGGAACGCCGTCCTTTCGGCGCTCCGAAGGGACAGGTCGAGGACGATTTCGTCCCCGAGATGGAAGACGACGTCCCGATGTAGGAAGACTTATCTCATTGCCCATCAGGCGCCGGTGTAGACAAAGGATCTACAGGGTTGGCGCTTTCCCTTTCGGCTGGCTGCGTGGGGACAGCTCCTTCGGTGGGTTCCTGCTGGGTGGCCACGACTTCCTCGTATTCGGGGATCACGATGCCCCTTCGTACCATGATCGCGTAGATGGCTTTCGCCCGGCGCTCGACGTAGCGTGATGTTCCGTCCACGCGGTAGCGTCTCGGGTTGGGCAGGGCCGCTGCCAGCTTTGCCGCCTCTTCGGCGGTGAGTGCCGCCGCCGACTTACCGAAGTGGCGGCGGGAAGCCACCTCGGCCCCGAAAACACCTTCCCCCCATTCGACCACGTTCAGGTAGATCTCGAGGATCCGCCTCTTTGAGAGTGTCCGCTCGAGCCTCCAGGTGATCATCGCCTCTTTGAGCTTGCGGACGGGGTTCTTGGCAGGCGTGAGGTAGAGGTTCTTCGTGAGCTGCTGACTGATGGTGCTTCCCCCCAGTTTGAACTTGCCCGATTCGAGGTTCTTTTCGAAGGCCTTCTGGATGGCCTCCCTATCGAAACCATGGTGGGACCAGAACTTATCGTCCTCCGCTATGAGAACGGCCTTCATAAGATAGGGGGATATGGCCTTCAGCGGAACCCATCGCGATTGTATCCTTATCTTCTTACCCTTCGCCCGGTATTCATCCTCGCGGTACTCCATGAAGGATGTCTTGCCCGGGTTTTGTTTCTTGAGCTTCGATACGTCGGGGTAGACCATGTAGAACCCCGCGAACCCCAGTATCAGGAGGAGCATGAGAACAATGGATATCTTGATGAAACGCAGGAGCTTCCCCGGCCTTTTCTTTTTGCCTCTTCTTTTTGCCATCTTTTACGCCCATTTTTTCTTATCACATAGCGGGCTGCATTGAAAGGCTCCTTTTCCCCGAAGAGGGCAATTTGTTTTGAAAAGACACCGTTACCTGTTGTATAGTTTCAATCATTTGTAAGCGATAGAAGACGGTGAGCGAGGTGCATCGTGGATTACGGTAATTACGAGGGCGTGATGGGTCTTGAGGTCCATGCCCATCTTCTTACGGAGAGCAAGATCTTCTGCGGCTGTTCGACGCGGTTCGGCGCACAGCCCAACAGCCATACCTGCCCTACCTGCATGGGCCTGCCGGGAGCGCTGCCGGTTCTCAACAGGAAGGTGGTCGAGTTCGCCATAAAACTGGGGCTCGCTCTTCATTGTTCCATCAACCCCAGGAGCATCTTCGCCCGGAAGAACTACTTCTACCCCGACCTGCCGAAAGGATACCAGATATCCCAGTACGAAGAACCCATCTGCGGCAGCGGATGGCTCGACATCGCCACAGAGGGTCAGACAAAGCGCATCCGCATCCTGCGCATCCACATGGAAGAGGACGCGGGCAAGCTCGTCCACGAACGCACCATCGAGACAAGCAGCTACAGCATGGTTGACTACAACCGTTCGAGCACTCCTCTTCTGGAGATTGTCAGCGAACCCGATCTGAGGACACCGGAGGAGGCGACGGCATACCTCAAGACGCTGCGCGATATCCTCATGTACCTGGAGATATGCGATGGCAACATGGAAGAAGGCAGCTTCCGCTGCGATGCCAACGTCTCGGTCAGGAAAAAGGGAGATGACGCCTTCGGTACGAGGGCGGAGCTTAAGAACCTGAACTCATTCCGTTACATCGAGAGGTCCCTCGATTACGAGATCGTCCGCCAGATAGCCCTCATCAAGAAAGGGGGCACCGTGGTTCAGGAAACGCGGCTCTTCAATGCGGAGCAGGGTGTCACCTATTCCATGCGCGGCAAGGAAGAGGCCCACGATTATCGCTATTTCCCCGAACCGGACCTTCTTCCCGTCATCGTGGACGACGCATGGGTGGAGAACGTAAGAAAGACCTTGCCCGAGCTTCCCGCGGAGAAGATGGAACGGCTCATGAAGGAATATGGCCTTCCCCGCTATGACGTGGAGATACTCGCCTCCGACAGGGAACTGGCCGCCTATTTCGAGGACGTCCTCAGGCTTTTCCCCGAGGCGAAGACAGTGAGCAACTTCATCATGACCGAACTCTTGCGGGAACTCAAGGACGGCAACGTCTCCCCCAAGGACTCCCCCGTCACACCCGCACAGCTTGCCGAACTTCTCGCACTTATCAAGGACGGCACCATCAGCAACAAGATCGGCAAGGAGATATTCCCGGAGATATACCGCACCGGCGCCTCCCCCCGGGAATATGTTAAGGAGAAGGGCCTTCTCCAGATATCCGACGAGGGGGCCATAGTCGGCATCATCGACGCTGTCATTGCCCGGTCGCCGAAAGAAGTGGCTGACTTCAGGGCCGGCAAGGAGAAACTCATCGGCTTTTTCGTGGGGCAGGTCATGAGGGAAACGAAAGGCAAGGCCAACCCGGCGCTGCTCAACGAACTGCTGCTCAAGAAACTGAAGCCATAGATTTTTTCCGCCATTTTGACGAATGCCGGAATCCAGGAAAACCCTTGGAACAGAAAGACCTCTGGATCCCGGATCAAGTCCGGGATGACGACGCAGGGAAAGCGCGGGATGACTACAAGAGAGAAGAGGTGAAGCATGACCGATCACATTTACTGGAAGAATGGTGTTCTTTACCTTCTTGATCAAAGGGAACTGCCCTTCAGGAAGACCTACGTAAAATGCAGTACCGCCGCTGACGTCATGCTTGCCATCAACAATATGACGGTCCGGGGCGCGCCGCTTCTCGGCATCGTCGCCGCCTACGGCCTGGTGCTGGGGCTGAAAGAGCGCAAAGCGGCGCGACAGTCGATCGGTGCCAGGGACGTGGCCCGCATCGCCAAAAAGCTCGGCGATACACGCCCGACGGCCGTCAACCTGTTCTGGGCCTTGAGGAGAATGACAGAGGCCTTCAAGGGCCATGCCGGCGATGCGGACATCGTGGAGGACATGCTTGGCGAGGCGCTCGCCATCCACGTTGAGGACATCGAGAACAACAGGATACTTTCCCTCTACGGCGCGGAACTTATCGACGACGGTGACACCATCATGACCCACTGCAATGCGGGAGCTCTCGCCACCGGAGGCTACGGGACAGCCCTCGGTGTCATGCGCGCCGCCCATGAATCGGGCAAGAAGATAAAGGTCATCGCGACGGAGACGCGCCCCTATATGCAGGGGTCGCGCCTGACGGTCTGGGAACTCATGCAGGAGGGCATCCCCGTCGAGCTTGTTCCCGAGAACCATGCCGGGCTTCTGTGTTCAACCAGGGCGGTGAACAAGATCATAACGGGCGCAGACAGGATAGCGGCGAACGGGGACACGGCTAACAAGATCGGCACCTTCATGATCGCCCTTGCCGCGAACGCGTACAAGATACCCTTCTACATCGCCGCCCCGGTGTCGACCTTCGACAGGACCATCGAAGACGGGAGTCATATAGTCATCGAGGAGCGTAGCGCAAGGGAAGTGAAATACCTGGATGACCGGCTCCTGACGGTCAAGGACGCAAAGGCACGGTATTTCGGATTCGACGTCACCCCGTCCCGCTGCATCACTGGCTTCATCACCGAAAAAGGCATAATCGAGAAACCTTTTAAGAAATATATCAGGATGCTTTAGCCGGCAGGCCGATGGGCGCCATCACGCTTCTCACCGATTTCGGAACGAAAGACCCCTACGTGGGCATCATGAAGGGGGTTATTCTTGCCATCAGTCCCGGCGCCACCGTCATTGACATAACCCACGAGGTGGAGCCCCAGGACATACGCGAAGCCGCCTTCCTCGTCAGTGACTGCTGGATGTATTTCCCGCCAGGGACGGTCCATGTCGTCGTCGTCGACCCTACCGTAGGCGGTGCGAGAAGACCCGTCGTCCTGTCGACGAAGGGCCATTATTTCGTCGGGCCCGACAACGGTGTATTCACGCTCCTTGCGGACGATGCCGCAAATATCCACGTCATCGAGAATCGCAATTTCATGCTTCCCACGGTAAGCTCCACCTTCCACGGCAGGGACATCTTTTCCCCTGCGGCGGCCCGCTTGTCCCGCGGCTTCGAACCTTATGCCTTCGGAAGGAAGATAACAGATCCCGTTCTTCTCGACGGCATTCATCCCGTCGCCGACGGCAGGACGCTCAGGGGTGACGTGGCGCGCTTCGACCGCTTCGGCAACGCCATCACGAACATAAAGGCCGACGCCCTCATGTCCTTCGTCAAGGATGGCCCCTTCGAGATAAGGATCGGCGAGCATTCCTTCCGGGCCCTGAGCAAGAGCTACTTCGAGGACGACATCACCTGCCTCGAGGGCAGTTCCGGTTACATAGAATTCGGGGTTTTTAGGGGGGATTTCAGGCAGAGAACGGAGGTAAGGAAAGGGGACCCGGTAACGGTCACTGTTCCATGAGGCCCAGGGCGCCTTTGAGCTTCTGCGTGGCTATCTGGATGAACTGACCTGCCTCGTCGATCTCCTTCGATACGTTGTCGAGACCGCCTGTCGCCGCGACCCTGGACCATTTCCGGTAATTCTCCGCAAGATATTCATTGTTCTCGATGAGCTGTTTCAATACGATGAGCAAACGGTCCTGTTCTTCCATCAAAAGCCTCCTTCCCACCTAACTTTCATCCTGCGCAAGGCCTCCCGCCTCGAGTTCGAGGGCATCGGCCGTGCTGAGGTCATCGATCTTTCTGAGCGGTCTTTCGAGCATATTGGTCCGTGTCGTCGCGAGAATGTCGTATTCCTTCTTGGCCGCGTCAATACGGTCACCCATGACTTTGAACTTTTCCTTGTACAGCTTCCACTGCTTCGAGAACTCGGCAAGGAGCCTGAGTATCTCCGACGCCGTCCGTTCCAGGTTGACATTCTCGATGGTCTGGCGGATCACGGCGAGAACCGCATAGAGGGTGAATGGCGAACAGAGGATGACCTTCTGTCTCAAGGCCTCGTCCATGATCGTCATGTCCGATTCCTGGATGAAACTGTACACCTGCTCGTTGGGAATGAAGATGATGACGTAATCCACGGTATTGTCCGCGGGATTGATATACTCGCGGGTCGTCACCTGTTTTATCATGACCTTTGTGTTCTTGAGCAGTTCCTCGCGGTATCTCTTCCTGTCATGGTCGGTCTCGGCATCGAGATAGTGGGTGAAATTATCGAGAGGGAACTTTACGTCCATGTTGACCCTGAGATCATTGGGGAGAAAGAAGGTGAAATCAGGCCTTCCCGGACCATTCTCCAGGGTCGTCTGCTTGACGTAGTTGATCCCTTCCACCATCCCCACGAGATGTATGACATCCTCGGCCATCCGCTCACCCCACTCGCCGCGTTTCTTTGAACTGGCGAGGGCGCGCCCAAGGTGTTCCGTGGTGTCCTTGAGCTTCGTCGTCACCTCTTCATGCTTCTTGATCAGGGTGGTCACCTCGGTGATCTTCTCGCCGCTCACCCTCCCCACCTCTTCGACGCGCCGCTGGACTTCTGTCAAGGTCTTGCCGATGGAATCGATATTCCTGTCGATGAGGTCCTTCTTGCCTTCAAGCTCCTTTTTGCCTTCAGCGGTCTGGGACTTGAGCTTCTCCTCGGCAAGCTTCATGAAATCATCGGCGTATTTCCTGAATTCGTTCGTATTGGACGCAAGGGCGTCGAGGGATAAGGCCTTGAAGGTCTCGGAAAGCTCCTTCCTGATGGCCTCGAAACGCTCCATCTCTTCCTTGAGACGCAGGTCCAAGGTTTCGCATCTCGTCAACGCCTGCACTTTGGCCTGTCTTTCCAGATCGAGCTCACCCTGGAGACGCATCGATTCGTCCCTGCCCTGCTGGTATTGCTGCCTCAGTTCGTTTACGACCGCCTCGGCGGATCCGGCTCTCGCCTCAAGCTCTGCCTGCCGGGCGCGCGAACGGGAAAACGCAAGGAGAGAGAAGACGGTCCCACCCAGCGCCACTCCGATAACAAAGGCGATAATCACCGCAAGGTAGCTCACCATATCACCTCGGGGCTCAATGCCCAGGCGATGAGCCAGTATCCGTTTCCCGCCGGTTTCAGGCAAACCGTTCCCGCCGTCTTGAAATCCATGATGGTCTTCCCCGCATCACCGAGGACGAGAAGGCCCAGCAGCCTGTCGAGGAAGGGGAGGTGGCCGACGATGGCCGTATCCTCCGTCATGGCGTTGATCCTCACCACCCATGGCGCCGGGTCGTCATTGGGGGCGAGGCCCTTCTCCTCTGTGATGCCCGTCCTGGGCCTTAAGGACTCCGCAAGGACCTCA
The DNA here is from genome assembly GCA_028698615.1 of Syntrophorhabdaceae bacterium. Classification (NCBI taxonomy): domain Bacteria; kingdom Pseudomonadati; phylum Thermodesulfobacteriota; class Syntrophorhabdia; order Syntrophorhabdales; family Syntrophorhabdaceae; species Syntrophorhabdaceae bacterium. Next base: position 39,974 of record JAQVWF010000011.1, on the reverse strand, counting down.
ACCGTCTGGGCGGCCCTCTTCTTCGCACTGTGGATTATGACGTCGAGCCCGACGTCCATGAAGGAAAGAAACTCTCCCATCCTCCGGGCGCTCCTTAAGCCATTGTCCGTAAGACCCCGTTCGGGGTCCTCGTCCTCGCGCTTCGCCTCACCGTGGCGCACAAGATAAAGCAACATTATCGTCCCTTCATTTTTTGTCGTTGTTTGACGGCATACCCCCGCCGGGAATACATTATAGTCTATTTCCTGCCCACAGGCATTATATAAAGGGTCTTCTCCCCGCCGGGCAGATTCACGGCCTCGCCGACCGCTTCAGCATTGAAACCCGCCATGACGACCGTTCCAAGGCCAAGGGGCACGCACTGCAGGTACACGTTCTGCGCGGCATGACCCGCCTCGAGATACATCCACCCCGCATTCGTTGCCCGGTCCTGCGCCCCGGCGATGATAAGCGCCGCCGGCGCCTTCTGTATGGGTGACTGTCCCGCCGCCTTGTACAGCCTGCCTTTCGCGTCCCCTTCCGCGACGAGCACGAGGGAGTGGCCCTGGGGCACATAGCGATACATGCCGGGCTTGAGACCTGTAACATTCCCGGCGAAAAGATACACGGTAAGGAAGTATTGTGCGCGCGCCGACGGGGCCGTCTTCAATCCCCTCCCCGATTCCGTTATGCCCTGGGCCGCGAAGAGCACCTGGGAGACCTCGGCCACCGACAGGGGAGAATCCTTGTAGACCCTCAGCGACCGCCTCTCCTTCAATGCCTTCTCAACGGAGACATTCCCGTCATATTTCGGTTCCGGCAACTTTATCTGACCCCCCGGCACTGCGGCCTGCCCGTACCCCGGCGCAACTGACAGTGCCAGAAAACAAGAGGCAATCATCAAACGCACCATTGATTTCAACCCGCACCTCCCGATGTGTTATTACCCTCACATGGTAATAACTTTTCCCCTCCTTTGCAACCTTTAAGGACGGGCATCCCACCGAAGGAATTGCCATTGACAATTCAGCTTCGGGCTGTTATAACACTTACCTGCGGGGCTGTAGCTCAGCTGGGAGAGTGCTTGACTGGCAGTCAAGAGGTCGAGGGTTCGATCCCCTTCAGCTCCACCAATGAAAACCAAGAGCCGCTCGAAAGAGCGGCTTTTTTGTTTCCGGGGCGTTTCAGTGAAATATTCTGTTCATCTGCGTGACGGGAAGGGTGAAGACATTCCTCTTTAATGGATATGATTCGTCCCCGGGGAATATCACGAAGGCCTTTTCGCAGGCGAGATCGTCGGTTGCGCTCCAGAAACCCCTGCCGGGTTTCGGGCTCAATGAGTATTTGATCTCGATAGCGGTGGGCCTGCCCTTACCGTCAAGCAGCAGCAGGTCTATCTCTGCCCCTGCAGAGGTCCGGTAGAAATAAGCCTCCCAGTCGTCTGGCTTTATTGCAATGATCTGTTCAATAACGAATCCCTCCCAGGACGCTCCGGCACAAGGGTGAGCGTCAAGGTCGTCTCTTTCCTTGATGCGCATCAGCGCGTGAAACAGACCGGGATCACGTATGTATACTTTCGGAGACTTTATCAGCCGTTTCTTGACGTTCACGAAAAAAGGCTGGAGTTGCCGTACGACAAAGGTATCTGAAAGGATGTCAAGATAGTGCTTTGCGGTGGGAGCCGAGATTCCCAGACTTCCCGCGATCTTTGACGCATTCCACAATTGTCCGTGGCTATGCGCCAGCATGGTCCAGAATCGTCTGAGCTGCGATGCCGGCACCCGTATTCCAAGCTGGGGTATGTCCATTTCCAGATAGGTCCTGATGAAGGCCTCCCGCCACGAATAGCTTTCGTCAATGCCGGCGGCAAGATAGCTTAAGGGATAGCCCCCGCGAAGCCACAGTCGGTCGCTATTCTTCTGACCGATCTCATCGAGGCAGAAAGGCAGCAGCTCCCGATATACGATCCGTCCTGCGAGTGTCTCCGATGCCTGCCTTACAAGGGCGGGTGATGCGGAGCCAAGGACGAGGAAGCGGCCGGCGCTTCTCTTTTGATCCACGAGCGCCCGTATGAGCGGGAAGAGTTCCGGCATGCGCTGGATCTCGTCAATGATGACCAGCCGGTCTTCGTATGTTCGCAGGTACATCTCGGGATCGCGGAGCTTGTTGACGTCGGAGGAGAGTTCCAGGTCAAGGTAAAGGGACCTTGTTTTCATCTTTTCGAGGATCATTTTGGCTAGGGTGGTTTTTCCGGCCTGTCGGGGGCCGACAAGACCCACGACAGGAAATTCCCTCAGGGAATCCTCGATTGAGGCCTCTATCATTCTCGATATCATTATTGTATATTAAAAGATTAGATTTCGATTTACAAGGATAATATTCTCCCGCAATGGTGGTCGAACCGGGGTCTCTTTTATACTGCGGCCGCATTGCGTGAACTTATCCGACAGGACGCTCAGAGTGGCGCGAGTGTCTTCGGAGTCTGAGCTCTTAACATTAATTTAACATCCACTTAACGCCTGCTTAATTAAAACCCGTTAATCTTGCTCCAGTGACAGCTAATCCAAATACAAGGAAAGGAGGAAAGGACACCACGTATCTTCTGTACCATGACAACCATTTCAAGGAGGCAGGAATGAAGAAGTTTGTATTCGCCCTGATTGCAGTCGCTTTGATAATTCCGGCGCTCGGCAACGCGGGCAGCGTATCGAGCAGGTACGACGTTACATTCGGCGGTTTCGTAAAATATGACCTTGGATATTCGACCCAGAACAGCCATGCAGACCCGGCGGCGGGCTTCAGGAGCAGCACATCCGACAGGGCCGTCCTGGCCGACGAGTACGGCAACACCTTCGCGACGGGCGGCGAAACCCGTTTCAACTTCCGCATAAAGGGTCCCGATCTGTGGGGAGCAAAGACAAGCGCCTTCATCGAGGGCGACTTCCGCGGCTCGACGACGGGCAACCAGCATGGCGGGTTCCAGCTGAGGCATGCCCATATGAAGATGAACTGGAAGTCCTCCGAGCTGTTGATCGGCCAGGCCTATCAGCAGTGGGGTATGCCATACTACGGTGCGCAGATCGGCGCTGACGATTTCAAACAGTACCTCAAAGGTATCAGGGCGCCCCAGATGGCCTACCGGTTCTTCATGGGGAAGGAATTCAACGCCATGATCGGAGTCACCTCGGCGACGCAGTGGTCGGGCGCAAGCAGCATCCGCCAGTACAATGACGGCTACGCGAGAAGCAGCTGGCCGGGGCTCCAGGGCGAGATCGCATACTGGACCGACCGCTGCGGCAAGATCGGCTCCAACAAACTCAAGCTCGGTCTCGGCGCTTACTACGGCAGGGATAAGGAATACTATTCCGAGTCGGCAACGGCAACGCAATACAAGGACAGCACGATCAATGCCTGGGTGACCGCATTCAGATATTCCATTCCCATCGTTCCCGAGAGACAGGGCAACAAAGCAATGTCCCTGCTCCTCAACGGAAACTTCTTTCTCGGCCAGAACGTCGCGGGCAACAACTGGATGGGCAGTTCGGGCCCGAGCAACGGCTCCTACATGAGACCGGGAAACGATGCCGCGGCGCCGACGGCATTCGGCCTCTTTAGCCAGGCCTCCTGGTGGATCACCAACAATCTTTGGGTCAACGGCATGTACGGCTACCTGAAGTACAACTACAGCGAGTGGGCACGCACGAACAATGCAGCTGCCCGCGACAAGATCAATATGTCGCAGAGCTACGGCGCCAACCTCTTGTGGGATGCAAACCAGGCCGTCAGGTTCGGCCTCCAGTGGATGAGAATATTCACCCATTATAACGGCGTGGGCACAGGCGGCACAAACAGCACAGGTACGGGTTTTGCCGGGTCGAGCGGCGCGATAGACCAGTACAGGTTCGCAGCCTGGTATTTCTTCTAAGATCCTCGAGTGCAGATAAAGAAAGGGGCCTTGAAAAAGGCCCCTTTCTTTATTGATTCCCCGTGAGGCATTCCCTGAGGATCTTCGCAGGTCGCATTCCCCGGTTGCGCTGTTGCGGCGGCGCCCTTTAGATTCTTTCTTCGAGATGGTGTTTGATGACCCGTCCTTCGACCATGAAGATCACGTCCTCGCAGATGTTCGTCGAAAGATCGGCAATGCGTTCGAGATTGTTCGATATCCTTATGAGATGCAGGGACCTCTCGATCGTCGTCGGGTCCGATGACATGAAGGTCACGAGTTCGCGAAAGATCTGGTTCTGCAGGGCGTCGATGATGTAGTCCCGCTCACAGACAGTCTGGGCGAGGACCGCGTCTTCATCGAGGAAGGCCTTGATGCTGTCGTTGAGGCTTTCTATTGTTTCCCGGGCAAGCCTCGGGATGTCGACGAGAGGTTTCACCGGAGAGTGGGACATGAGGAACAGCCCGCTGTCGGCTATATTCGCCACGTGATCCCCCATGCGTTCCAGGTCGCTGTTCATCTTGAAGACCATGAGGACCACCCTCAATTCCCGTGCCTTTGGCTGGTACTGGGCTATGGTGGTGGTACAGAGGTCGTCGATCCTTATCTCGAGATCGTTGGTCGCCGGCTCCATGACGCTTATGACCTCGCGAAGGAGACCCTCATCCCTTCCGAGGAGCCCGTCTATGCTTTTCGTTATCATGTTTTCGACGAGCGTCGCCGATTCGACAAGTTCTTTCTTGAGAGCCTTTATCCTGTCTTGAAGCATCCCGCCTCCTATCCGAATTTTCCCGTGAGGTATTCCTCTGTGCGTTTGTCCTTGGGCACGGTAAACATCTTCTCCGTGGGACCGAACTCCACAAGTTCGCCGAGATAGATGAAGGCGGTGAGATCGGAGACCCGTGCGGCCTGCGCGATATTGTGCGTGACGAGGAGCATGGTGACGTTCCTCTTGAGTTCCACGAAAAGCTCTTCGATCTGTGATGTCGACCTGGGGTCAAGGGCCGACGTCGGCTCGTCAAGGAGAAGTATCTCGGGGTTCATCGCCAGTGCCCGGGCTATGCACAGCCTCTGCTGCTGCCCGCCCGACAGGAATGTCCCCTTCCTGTGGAGCGTGTCCTTGACCTCCGTCCACAGAGCCGCTCTCTTGAGCGATTGCTCGACGATGGCGTCAAACTCCCCCCGGGGCATGCGTATGCCGTTCAATTTGTAGCCGGCTATGACATTCTCGTATATGCTCATCGTCGGAAAAGGATTCGGTTTCTGGAAGACCATGCCCACCTTTCTCCTGAGAATGATGGGCTGCATGGCGTAGATGTCATCATTGACAAGGGTCATGGTCCCCGACACGGTGGCACCGGGAATGAGCTCGTGCATCCTGTTGACGCATCGTATGAGGGTTGTCTTGCCGCACCCCGACGGCCCCATGAGCGCCGCCACTATGTTTCTGGAGACGGAGAGATCCACGTCCTTGAGTACTTTGTTATCACCGAAATAGGCGCTGAACTTATCTACCTTTAGAACTGTGTCTTCCATTTAGCGGAGATCCCCCTTGCGATAAGGTTCAGGGCAAGCGTCAGAACAACAAGAATGAACGAGGCTCCCCAGGCGAAAGAATGCCACTCGGGATACGGACTCATGGCGTAATAAAATATTCGATACGGAAGTGAATCTATCGGTTTGAAGATGTTGATGTTCATGAACTGGTTGCCGAATGCCGTGAAAAGAAGCGGCGCCGTCTCCCCCGTGATCCTCGCCACGCTCAGAAGTATGCCCGTCAGTATGCCGCTTATCCCCGAAGGGAGTATCACCTTGAGGATCGTCCTGTAATAGGGTACACCGAGGGCGAGCGAGGCCTCCTTCAGGTGATAGGGAACGAGTTTCAACGTCTCCTCTGTCGTCTTGACGATGACGGGAAGCATCATGATGGAAAGGGCGACGCCGCCGGAAAGCGCCGAAAACGTCTTCAGCGGCGCGACGATCCACATGTAAGCTATGATGCCTATGACGATGGAAGGCATCCCCTGGAGGACGATGACGCAAAGGCGTATGGTGTTCCCCAGCTTGCCCGTCCTGTTCTCCGCCAGATAGATGCCGGCCGCTATCCCGCAGGGTATGGAGATGACACAGGACAGGACGATGAGCATCAGCGTCCCCACGATGGCGTTGACAATGCCTCCCCCCGCCTCCCCGATGGGCCTCGGGAGGCTGAAGAGAAAATCCCAGTTGATCACCATTATCCCCTTCTTCGTTATGTAATAAAGAATAAGAAAGAGGGGAAGAAGGGACAAGAAGGCAAGGAGGCAGATCATCCCTTTGAAGACCCTGTCTTTAACGAGACGGGCGCCGAGATGGTTATCCGTCATGAAACCTCCCGGGAGGCTTCTATGCTGATCTTCTGGATCACGTACGTCCCGATGATGTTCACGATCATGGTGACCAGGAAGAGGACGAGGGCGACATAGATGAGCGATGCCGCCGTGATCCCCGTGGCCTCGGCGAATTCATTGGCGATGACGCTTGCCATGGTGTTGGCGGGGCTGAATATGCTCGTCGGAAGGAAATTGCTGTTGCCGATGAGCATCGTGACGGCCATCGTCTCACCGATCGCCCGCCCCAGCGCGAGGAGAATCCCCGCTATGATGCCGGAGCGCGCGTAAGGGATGACGATGCTCTTTATGACCTCGAAGCGCGTAGCTCCCAGAGAGTATGCCGCCTCCTTCAGATCGCCGGGCACCAGCGTGATCACCTCCCTGCCGATGGATGCGGAAAAAGGAATGATCATGATCGCGAGGATGAGCGAGGAAGTGAGTATCCCGACACCATGGGGGGCAACGCCTATCTTCAATTCTATGAACCGTACCGCGGGCATAAGAAAGAAAAGGCCCCAGAGCCCATAGATGACGGAAGGGATGCCCGCAAGGACCTCGACGGCACTGCGAAGAAACGTCGAGAGGGCCCCTGCCTTGAAATATTCACCGAGAAGAATGGAAATGGCTATCGAAAAAGGCACCGAGATCAGGAGCGCCAGAAATGAGGTGAGAAGGGTCCCCGCCAGGAAGGGGAGGGCGCCGAAGGTTTCCGTCGTGGCGTCCCACACCCTCCCGATGAAAAAGAAAAACCCGAACTCCTTTACCGACGGGAGCGCCGTTACGAAGAGGGTGGCGAAGATCCCAACAAGAAGAAGCACGATCAGGACCCCGCTCAGCGCCAGAATGACATTGAACCTTTTTTCCGAACGGTCGGTGCTTCCCGGTGCTGTTTTTTCCTGGGTTTCCATATATATCCGGGTCCATCTCAGAACGGTGCCTCAAGTGAGCACCGTCTCCATTTCATAAGCTCCCTATTTCACGAGAGGAGCGCCATTGTAGGTCATGGAACGGACCAGCCTGTTCGCCTTTGCGGCCGCGTCTTTCGACAGTGGTGCATACTGAAGGGGCTCGACGTATCTCTGCCCGTCGCCCACCATCCATAAAAGCAGTTTCGCCAGGGTTTCCGCACGGTCCTTTGCCTTCCCGCCGTAGTTCTGTTCCTTGTAGAAGATAAGCCAGGTAAAGCCGCTGATGGGATACCCGGCGGCCGCTGCGGTATCGGTCAAGGATACATTCGTATCGTCGGGGATCTTTACATTTGCGGCGGCGCTCACCGACTTGAGCGTGGGCTCGATGAACTTGCCCGACCTGTTCTTCACGCTGCCGTAGGGCATCTTGTTCTGGATGGCGTAAAGGAGTTCCACGTATCCGACCGCACCCGGCGTCTGCTTCACGTATCCTGCAACACCAGGGTTCCCCTTCTGGCCGATCTGCGCGGCGGGCCAGTTGAGGGATTTTCCGGTGCCGATCTTCTCCTTCCATTCCTTGCTCACCTTCGTGAGGTATTCGCTGAAGATATAGGTGGTGCCGCTTCCGTCGGCACGGTGCACGGCGCTGATGGATAGATCGGGAAGCTTTACCCCGGGGTTGGCGGAGGCTATCCTCGGGTCATTCCATTTCGTGATCTTGCCGAGAAATATTCCCGCCACGGCATCGGGGGTGAAATTGAGTCTGGGGTTGCCGGGCAGGTTATAGGTAACGACCACCGCACCCAGGCAGGTGGGGATATGCAGGACCGGCGCTCCGGCGGCCTGCAGTTCCTTCGCCCTCATGAATGCGTCGGTGCCGCCGAAGTCGACGGTCTTTTTGACAAGCTGATTGATCCCTCCGCCCGAACCGATGCCCTGGTAGTTGATCTTGACCTTGTACTGCTGGTTATAGGCGTCGAACATCTTCGAGTACAGCGGCTGGGGGAACGTGGCCCCGGCACCGAGAAGCTCCATGTCGGAAGATGATGCGGGAGTCGCAAAGCACACAAGAACAAAGATGATAGCCGTCAAGGATAAGGCTCTTGAAAAAATGCCAGACATAAGGTCCTCCTTTGGTTTTTTCAGGCACGTGCCTGAATCGTTGACTCAAGCTTATCCTTCGTCTGTTAATATTAGAAAAGAGAATTGTTAAGATTAGGTTAAGGATCAGGCATTCACGGAGAGCCGATCGCGGGCGGGCAGGGTGATGACAAATCTCGTGCCCTTTCCTGGACTGCTTTGCACGGTGATCTTTCCATTGTGGAGAAGGATGATGTGCTTGACGATGGAAAGGCCGAGGCCCGTGCCGCCGAGCTTCTTGGATCTCGATTTGTCGACAACGTAGAACCTCTCGAAAATGCGGTCGATGTGTTCCGAAGGAATACCCTGACCGGTGTCGGCAACGGAGATCACCACAGTGTTGTCGCGGGTTTCCATCTCGACGGTAATTCCGCCTGCGTCAGTGTACTTGATCGCATTGTCGAAGAGATTTACAAAGACCTGCTCGAGTTTGAATGCATCTCCCATGACCGGCAGCAATTCCTCGGCTGCCCTGACCTCCACGAAAAAACCCTTTGCGCGTATCTGCTCTTCGAAGATCTTGAGCACCCCCTCAACGAGTTCGGGCATGTCCAACGGTTCGAGTTCCAGGACAGGGTTTTTTTCTTCCAATCTGGAAAGTGCGAGAAGATCGCTCACAACGTTGATGAGCCGGGCCGTATTTCGCTTGACGATCATGAGGTAATGCCTCTGTTCGTCGGAAAGTGATCCCTCCATCTCCATGGTTTCCACAAACCCCTTGATGGACGTGAGAGGTGTTCGCAATTCGTGGGACACATTGAGGACGAAATCACTTTTTACCTTCTCAAGCTTGCGGATCTCGGTGATGTCATGAAAGACAAGAACCATCTCCTCTTTGGAGCCGAGGAAGGTGGCGCTGCACAGAAAGACCGCACCGTTGATCGTTATCTCCCCGATGTGGTTGGTCTTCTCAACATGGACCCTGTTCACCAGTTCATTCAGCGCGGGCTCCCGAATCACCTCCCAGTAAGGCCTCCCAATCTCCACATCAGGGCCCATCAGGGTTTTCAGGCTGTCGTTGATAAGGAGCACCTGCTCCTCCCTGTCAAGGACGAGGAGCCCCTCCTGCAAAGACGAAATTATGCTGTTCAGCTCTTCTTTCTGAGCGGTAAGGTCGGAGAAAAGGTCCTGCATTTCGTCGGTCATATCGTTGAAGCTGTCGGCGACCTCTTTGAGTTCGTCCTGTTCCCTGAGTAGTACCCGTGTGCTAAAATCATGGCTGGCCACTCGCCTTATGGCGGCGCTCAGTTCCCCGATGGGCCGGTAAATCGTCCGCGCGAAGATGAATGCCCCGATCAGGGCCGCGACAAGGACAACGACGGTTATCAATAGTATCTTCGTGTTCAGCTCCCGGGAAACCGTCTTTATGTCCTTGAGGAACTTGCTGACCCGCAGAACATACATGGTCTTTCCCTCCCGCTGAACGGGAACGGCGATATAGAGCATCTCCTGGCCAAGGGTCTCGCTCACGCGCAGAAACCTGCCTGTGCCGCCTTCAAATGCCTGGGCGATCTCAATTCTCGTACGATGGTTTTCCATCCTGCCCGGATCTTCCTCGGAGTCGGCAATGACCTTGCCGTCAGGGGCAACGAGGGTGATCCGCGTGTTGATCCTCTTCCCCATCTCCTTCACGAAGCGATCGGTCGAAGCGCTGCCGGTTCCCGAAGGCATCTCCATCGTTCGCGTCCCGATAACGATCGCGATGTCCTTTAACTCCTGCGCGGTCCTCTCTATCTGGTAATCGCGTATGAGATATGACGAGATGAGAACGATAAGACCGGAAAGGGCGACGGTGAGGATCAGATACCCGCCGAATATCTTGAGAAAGAGGGAGCGTTTCATTCCTCCACCCTGTACCCGGCGCCGCGGACATTCTTGATAATGTAAGAGGTCGACCCGAGCTTCTCGCGCAAGTGCCTGATGTGAACGTCGACGGTCCGGTCAATGACATACTTTTCGTCTCCCCAGAGATAGCTCAATATCTGGTCCCTCGACTGAACGCGCCCCCGCCGGGAGACAAGGAGCTGCAGTATCCTGAATTCCGTCGGGGTGAGTTCGACCTTTGCCCCCTTGACCTCCACTTCATGCCTGTCGAGATCGATTACCACGAGATCGGAAAGCACCATCCTCCGGGCTTCGTCGTCTTTCCTGCCATAACGCCGCAGAACCGCCCGGACGCGTGCCACGAGTTCCCGGGGCGAAAAGGGTTTGGTCACATAATCGTCTGCCCCCAGTTCAAGGCCGATGACCTTATCGGCCTCCTCCGTCTTTGCAGTGAGCATTATTATGGGAATGGAAGAAAAACGCTCCTGCCCCCGCAGGTGCTTGCAGATCTCGAGACCATCCACGTCGGGAAGCATGAGGTCGAGTATGATGAGGTCGGGCACTTCCTTCGCGATGAACTGGTAGAGGGACTGAGCTTCGGCAAACCCGCTCACGCGGAAATTCGATCTTTTCAAATGAAGCGACACCAGTTCCAGTATGTCCGGTTCATCATCGACAACCGCTATCAGGTGGCTGACCATACTATGAGATTACCTCATCCCGCATTTTTTGCAAACTCCTTTCACTTTGTATCCTAAGATCCTATTGTTAATTCTGGATTAAGAAAACGGGGGCTTTCGGGTGGAGGGGGAGGACGCCTGTTCCGCGGGTCCCTCCGGCTCACATCTCCGACGATACCTTTCCCAGGAACACTATGAATTTTCGGAGCAGTTTTTCGTCGAAGCATTTCATCATGCCCTGATCGCGCGCATCCTGCACCGGGTTGTCTGACGAAGTGTTGCTCTCCCCCGGCGTTCCGACCATGATCTTCGCCGCCTCCATCGGAGAGAAAGCTTCCTTGTAGGGGCGGCGGGACGTCATGGCGTCGAAGACGTCGACTATCCTCAGAACACGGGCAAGGATGTTAATGCTCTTCCCTTTGAGGCCCATCGGATAGCCCTCGCCGTTGAAATCCTCGTGGTGCTGAAGTATCGCCTTCTTCACGAAAGCAGGGGTTTCCGTATCTGCGAGCATTGCGAAGCCCATCAGGGGGTGGCGCTTGATGACCTCCCACTCGACTGCGTCGAGAGACCCGTTCTTGTTGAGTATTTCGGGAGCGACAAAAACCTTTCCAATGTCGTGGAGCAGAGCTCCGACACCGCATTGTTTCAACAGCTCCTTTTTCTGAACCTCGTGGTAGGACTGAATATCGGGCACTATCTGCGCGAGAACTTCGGGATTGTTCCTCAAGAAGGCCACCGTGAACCACAGGACTTTCGTGGCATGTTCATATGTCTTGTAGTCATGGCCGATCATCTTTGCCAGCGGTTGAAGGGAATTGGATTCGGCTATAAACATGAGCGAGTGATTGACCAGCGACTGTGTCCGGCGCAATGCATCGGGCTGCATTGTCCCGAGGCCCAGTGACGTCTCGAAGGAATCCTTGACCACATTGGTGGAAACCCTGCTGAACACCTGTGCCTTCTGGTCATCGGGCATCGCCTGGTTGTCGAGAATGCTACCCAGGTGATTCTCGAGGTATTCCTCATACTTGATCTCTTCATCGAGATCGATGAACACCTCTTCCTGCCCCGTCTCGGCAAGTATGTTCAACCGGTCCTTGCTGACCTCGTTGCCATCGCGGGCCCAGAGGATGTAGCGCCCGTCGGGTGCAAGGACATAGATCTTGAATTTCGGCAGGCTTCCCGGCAGTATCGCGCCGGGAGGAACGGCCATGTATTTTGTATCGCGCATAAGATGCTTTTCTCCAAATCCGCCGCCACAGCCACAAAACCAGGCAAGGGGATTCTTTTACAGGGTAATACTACTATCGCACATTGTAATAGAAGCTTAAGAACGCTGGTAACATCCTTGTATGACAACGGCCGCGCGGCGTGCCGGGGTGATTGCCCGAGATTCAGGCACGAAAGGGCGAAAAGGAATGCTTGTTCTCCCTTACCGGGCAGGCCCTATTTCTGTGAGGGTGCCTCTTGTGTCGCGGGTTTCTCTCCTTTCCCGGCAGGCTTGTTCCTTATGGTGACCTTGTCCTTTCCCACCCAGGATACGTAGTATTCCTCTATGGTAATGACGCCGTCGCCGTCAAGGTCCATCGTCTTCGCCATTCCCTTCATCCTGTCGAGATATTCCTCGCGGGACATCTTGCCATCTTTGTTTCCATCGAGATCTTTGAACCGGCCTGCCCAGAAGACCACACATTCGTCCTTGCCTATCTTGCCATCCCTGTTGGCATCCATGAGCTTCGCGCGCGACGCCTTCCTGCCCATCTTGACGGGTTTCTTAACCTTCGCGGCGTCCTTGTCCGTTCCGCACCAGTAGATGGCCCACTCTTCGATCCCGACAACACCGTCCTTGTTCGTATCGGCATCGTCGAAGTTCCTTTTCCTGGCATCCCGGTACTCATCGACGGTCATCTTCCCGTCCTTATTACCGTCCTCGTTCCCGTACCGTTCTTTGAGGGCCGTCTTCATATCTTCCTTCATCACGATCCCGTCTTTGTCGGCATCGGCCTTGTCATGAACGGACTGCGCGCCCGCAATGCCGAAACCAAGGGAAAGAGCGCAACAGATCACCGCAACAACACCAGGAAACATCAACTTTTTCATAAATCCCTCCTCACGAGAATAGATGACGGTTTCAGGTTTCAGGCAAAGACCTCAAGAATCAGAATAGTGATCATTACTCTGGAACATACGGCCTTACAGGCCGATAGGTGTTATCTGGTACTTGAAGGCATAGCCGGCGTCCTCAGCCTTTTTCTGAATGGCGGCGCGTATTGCCTTGAAGTCGAACTTGTAGCTGTACTTGCTGCCGAAGAGGTTTGACTGTTCCTCTATGGTACCTTCCCGGCCGCCCATTCCCGTTCTGTATGTCCCTTTCTTGAATCCGAAACCCGAGGGACTGTCGTCACCGAAACCGCCGCTCGACAGACCCGAGCCAGATTCCTTGAGCATCTCCGTGAAGCGGACCTCCTTCGCGTCTTCAACTATCCGGTATTTCGCGATATAGGTCACCTTCTTTTTCGACAGGAAAGCCTTCCGTTCGGCAACGACATACTCAGCCGTGACAACGCCCTTCTTTTCAGAAACTTCCGCCGGGAAGGCGGAAAAAACCTCTTTTATCTCTTCCTGCAGTGCCATTCACATCTCCTTTGCCAAATAAAAAAAGCTCGAATTATACATGATTTGGCAAATATAGCAAAGCGGCACAAGCATGTCAAAAGAAAGTGATATCCTCTTTGGCAACCAATTCACGGGAAGAAGCATCTCTGTGGGAAACAAGAGCATGTTCATGCACATGGTGGCCGGTGCAGACATCTGCGTGGAGTGTTTTGCACGAAACCTCTACAACCAGGGTACGATGGCCGTGATCCACCGGCAGGACAAAGCCTGATCCTCCGGGAATGCTGAAGTTCCTGTTGAATCCTCAGGCCGCCGATGGTATCAATAAGTGCACACCAATAATTCAGAATACAAGGTTTGGCATGGACAGATTCCGATTGGCCGGCATCTACAATACAATACTGAAACACCTCGTCAATCCGGCGGACCCTTTTCTTGTTGAGTCCGTTGAGGAGCAAAGGCTCTTCCTCTGCGAGGCGGACCGGGTCACCGGCAGTTACCTCGCCTCCACCGCCCGCCTGGGGGTCGGCATACGTGAGGATTCCTTGAAAACGCCCCCTGGAGCTCACCGGATCTCGGAGAAGATCGGCTCGGGAGCGCCCATCGGCCGCATTTTCAGGGACCGTGAGGACACGGGAGCGGATTGGGACGGGGTTTCCGTCGGGGAGAACCTTATATTGACCCGCATCCTTCGCCTCAACGGATTGGAGGAGGGGATCAACCGGGGTCCGGGGGTGGATTCCCGCGAACGCTACGTCTACATCCACGGAACCAGCCGGGAAGACCTCGTGGGCACGCCTTTCTCCCACGGCTGTCTGTGCCTTGGCAATGCCGATATCGTCCGCCTCTTCGACGTGGTGAGCGAGGGGACGATCCTCTATATCGACCCGCCGCCGGTAACCGTTGCCGACCGACCCTGCCGGAATATCCACTTCACAGGCATCTTCGGCACGGGCATGAGCGCCCTTGCCCAGTACCTGCGTTTCCAGGGGCTGGGAGTATCGGGTTCAGACCGAATGCTTGAAAGCGACGACACCGCATCAATGCGGCGATCCCTCGAGAAACTGGGCTGCGTTATCGCGAACCAGGACGGTACGGGCATCACGGGCAATACCGATGCCCTCTGCATTTCCACCGCGATCGAGGAAGCGAATCCCGACATCGCTGCTGCACGGGCCCGGAATATCCCCGTTATTCACAGGTCCGATCTCCTTGCGGCGATCATCGCATCGAAAAGAACGATCGCCGTCGCCGGCACAAGCGGCAAGTCAACAGTAACGGCGATGATATTCGAATTCCTGTCCGCCTGCGGCCAATCCCCCTCCCTCATCAGCGGCGCACCCCTCGTAAGGCTCGAGACAGAGGGGCTGATCGGCAACGCCTTCGCGGGCGGCTCCGATCTCCTCGTCGTGGAGGCGGATGAGAGCGACGGCACTCTTGTCAGGTATTCCCCGGCAATGTCCGTCATCCTCAACGTTTCCAAAGACCACAAGAGCATCGATGAGCTGCAGGCGCTTTTCGCGACGCTCATTTCGCGCTCCTCATGGACGGCCTCCAATGCGGACGATCCCGTCCTCGCGACCCTTCCGGCGACCATCCGTTTCGGACGGAACAGTCCGGCCCCATGGCACCCCGACCGCGAAGAACTCTTTCCCTCCTCCGTGAGGATCGTGCGAAAGGGTACCGACTATCATCTTCCTCTCCCGGGGGGGCACAACCTCGAGAATCTTCGGGCGGCGTTGTGCGTCTGTGAACATCTCGGGTGCGGCGGCCCTGCTCTTGCCGATGCGGCGAACCGCTTCGGGGGGGTGGCGCGGCGCTTCGCCATAACGGCTACAGCGCGCAATGTCCATGTGGTTGATGATTTCGCCCATAACCCGGCGAAAATAGCCGCTGCGGTCACCACCGCGCGGGGCCTCTCGGAGCGTGTCATAGCCGTTTACCAACCCCATGGTTTCGGCCCGACGCGCTTCCTGAAGGATGAATACATCGCAGCCTTCCGCGCCCTTTTCCGGAAAGGCGACGGCCTCTACCTCCTGCCCATCTACTACGCAGGTGGCACCGCGCAAAAAGACATCTCCTCGCAGGATATCATAGACGGACTGGGAACCGTCCCCTTCCACACCGAGGCCATGGGAAGCAGGGACGAACTGCTCGCAAGACTCCCCGCCGATGCGAAACCAGGCGATTGCATCATCGTGATGGGCGCAAGGGACCCATCCCTGCCGGCACTCGTCAAGAGAATCGTGGAATTGTTCGGAAGTTGAAACCCCAAACGGTTTTTACTGGCTGTACTCTCTCAGAAAATCCGTCATGCGGTCCGCCACGCTCCTTATCTCTTCGACAGAGGGAAGGAAAACGACGCGGAAATGGTCGGGTGCAGGCCAGTTGAACCCTGTGCCCTGCACCATGAGGACCTTCTTGTCCGTCAGGAAATCGAGGAGGAACCTCTGGTCGTCCTTTATGCTGTATCTCTCCGTGTCAATCTTCGGGAAGAGGTAGAGGGCACCCATGGGTTTGACACAGGTTATCCCCGGTATGGCGCGAAAACCATCATATGCCGCCTCCCTCTGTTCGTAGAGACGGCCGCCGGGCGATATCATCTCCTGCAGGCTTTGATATCCGCCGAGGGCTGTCTGGATGGCGAGCTGTCCCGCCATGTTGCCGCACATTCTCATGTTTGACAGGGTGTCAAGCCCTTCCTCGACGTAGTCCTTCGCATAACCCTTCTTGCCGCTTACGATCATCCATCCCGCCCGCATGCCGGGGATCCGGTGAGACTTGGACAGCCCGTTGAAGGTCACGATGAAGATATCGTTCGTCAGCGACGCAAAAGGAATATGCCTCGCGCCGTCATAAAGGATCTGGTCATAGATCTCGTCGGAAAAGACTATAAGGTCGTGTTCGGCCGCCATCTCGGCGACCCTGACGAGAACTTCCTCGGGGTATACGGCACCGGTGGGGTTGTTGGGATTGATGAGCACGATCCCCCGCGTCTTCTCTGTGATCCTGGACTCCATATCTTTCAGGTCCGGGATCCAGTCCGATGCCTCGTCGCATACGTAGTGCACTGCCTTTCCACCGGAGAGCGTGACGGCTGCGGTCCACAGGGGATAATCGGGCGAGGGCACGAGCATCTCGTCACCGTTGTTGAGAAGACCCTGCATGGCCATCATGATCATCTCCGACACCCCGTTGCCAACGTAGACATCCTCCATCTCCACACCCTGGATGCCCTTGAGCTGGCATTGCTGCATGATCGCCTTTCGCGCCGCAAAAAGACCCTTCGAATCGCCGTAGGCCTGGGCTGACCTGATATTGAGGACAACGTCGTGGATGATCTCGTCCGGTGCGTAGAGCCCGAAGGCGGGGGGATTCCCGCTGTTAAGCTTGATGATGCTGTATCCCTCTTCCTCCAGGCGTTTCGCCTCTTTCAAGAGCGGCCCGCGGATCTCGTAGCATATGTTGTCCATCTTGTTCGATTTCAGGATCTTGCGCATAAGATAATTCCTCTTCCCTTAAGACTGCGTTTCGGCGGCGAAGCCGTTCATAATTATTTAGAAAAGCTTCGTATTTGTCAACCGCGAGAAGGGCAAGGTAATGTATCACTTCTTTTTGGGAGGTGTCTCTTTCTTCGTCGATGTAGAGGTGTTCACGTCAAAGGAAGATGCCGTGGACGTGGATTTTCCCACTTCATTTGTCTTTACCGGCGTTGGCGCTGGCACTTTCGGAACCTTGACGTCCTCGATCTTTTTGCCGGCGGCTGTCTCGAGCTGCCGCAGCGCAGGACCTTTCTTCTTCTGCTGCGAGTAGGAAAGACTGGAACTGCAGATGACCAGTGCGACGATCGTCATAAATGCCAGGGCCGTTCTCAAAGTTGTGTTCTTCATTGATCTTTCTCCTTTATCTCTAAAATGTCGATTATTTTGCCTGCCCGTAGGATCCCTTCCGGTTGATGTTGGGCACCGAGTACCTCGGGGAATTCCTCTGGCGCTCCTGCATTTTTTCCCGCTCGGCGGCATAGCTGCCGGAATTGCCGCCATTGTTCTTGCGCTCCCGCTGAGCGCTCGTCGCCACGTAATCCTGGTAGGAAGGATCGGCCGCCGTCCCGGCATGTTTGAAGTACTCCTGCGGGGTCGTCTTGACCGGGTCCGCCCCATAACACAGACCGGTGGAAGCCAGAAGGGTCAAAATAGCTGCTGCGCTCAGGATCCTTTTCATTTTTGCTTTCCTCCTCATTTTTCAAGGTGAGACAGTGAGGGAGTAGAAAAGTTCCAATAAAAAACCGTTTCAGGAATAGGAAACCGTCCTCACACACGGGTTTCCTGCCCCGTTCCCGTTTCAAAGGTGCGGTATTCGTCCTCTATCCTATCCTGCAGGTAGAGGTATCCGTAGCCTGTCTTCTTCTTCATGTCCTCGTAATCGCTTCTGGCCCTCGCCGCACAGTCCGGACAGCAGGCGGCCGGCAGGGCGACACAGAAGACGGAGTAGCTCCGGCCGCTGTGGTGGACGCATGATGAATCGATGCGGCGGTAGCCGCAGCAATCGGGGCACATCCTCAGATCGAGGCGCTGTTCCTCCTGAAGGTACTCCGTATCGTAGAAGGTGCTCCGGGAGCTGCCGTAGAACTCCCGACCCTGCTTGCGGTTCGCCTCCACAACCGCTTCCCTTCCCCGGAAGTTTGTGAGCTGGTGCGTGACGAGAGACCGGATGTACTCCAGATTCTTTGCCGATTCCTTGAAGCGTGAAGGGTCATAGTCGGGTTCACGAAGGTTGGAGAAGTCGATCCCCGCCATGGCCATGATTATGGCCATGTTGATGTAAGGCAGGGCTGTCTCCACTGAGTACCCTCCTTCCAGGACCGCTATGTCGGGCTTCAGTTTCTGGTTTAGGATGGCATAGCCCTTCGCTGTGAAGCTCATGTTCGCCAGGGGGTCGCTGTAGTGATTGTCCTGCCCTGCCGAGTTGATCACCAGTTCCGGCTTGAACTCGTCCAGCACGGGCCGGACGAGGTTATCCATTATATAATGGATGCCTTCATCGGTCGTCCCGGGAACCATGGGTATGTTGATGGTGGTGCCGTGGGCGAGCGGGCCGCCCAGCTCATTCGTGAACCCCGATCCCGGAAAGAGGGTGCGCCCGTCCTGGTGGAAGGACATGAAGAGCACGTCGGGATCATGCCAGAAGATCTCCTGGGTCCCGTCGCCGTGGTGAACGTCGGTGTCCACAATGGCGATACGCCTGACTCCGTAGGTCCGGCGCAGGTATTCCACCATGACGGCCTCGTTGTTGATGTCGCAGAAACCCCGGTTGCCATGAACGACTGTCATGGCATGGTGGCCGGGCGGGCGGGTGATGGCAAAGGCGTTCTTGACCTCTTTCTTCATGAAGGCGTCGGCCATCACCATTGCGCATCCCGCCGATACCATGTGGGCCTGCGTCACGCGGCTTTCCACGTCGGGGACACAAAAGTGGACGCGGGAGACATCCTTCGCCGTGGCAAGGCGGGGATGGTACTCCTTTACCTCGGGCATGTCCATGATACCTTCCTCAAAAAGCTGGTCGCGCGTATAGAGAAGCCTCTCCTCCCTTTCGGGGTGGGTGGGGCTTATCGCCCAGTCGAAAGCGGGAAAGAATATGAGGCCTGTGGGTTTCATTACGCCACCCCCTTATACTCATGAATGAATCCCGGAGCTATCTGTATCCCCACGTCAAAGAGCTTGCCTTCCTGCTCCCACCCCCGGATGACGTTGAACTGTTCCTCGAGATACACATGGGCCTCGTCGGCGTAATCGGCAAGCCCTCTCTCGCGGCTCGCTTCCTTGAGGCAATTTACCGCCAGTTCCTTCGCGTCCTCAAGCTGAAAGTTGCGCTTCTCGACCGTGCCGCTCAATCCTCCCGGAGATCCCGTGTAGGTGCTCCTTCCCGTATCGATGTGCACCTCCACCGCCAGCGTCGGCCGTGCCACGGCGGCGCCCAAGGCATTCGCGACGGGAGAATAACGGTGCAGGAAGTGCCCCACACCCATCCTCTGAGCAAGCACGGGAATGATGGCGGGGGCCGCCGCTCCTATCCCGATCACCCGGTGGAGCTCGAACTTCCTCCTGTGCACCACCTCCCAGACCTTGTAGGCGGGCTCATCCTCCCAGAGTTCGAACATTTCCTCGATGTTCCGCTCCAGGGTCGCTGCCACCTCATCTGCGACCATCCGGCACAGTCCGTCAACGGACTCTCCGAGGCCTGCGGCCACGGCCTCAAGCTTTTCCCGGGAGGCGTCCGGGTTCCCGAGGCCAAGGCCGTTCAGAAGGTTGAAGGCGTCCGTCACGGTGGGTGCCTCCCCTCCCAGACAGGCCGCCGGACCGAGGCGCATGGGGCCCACGCGCAGTCGGCCCGATTCCTCGCGAACGAAGCTGTCCCCTCCCAGGGCTATCGACCTCACCGCAAAGGAATTGATGTGGGTGAGATGACCACCGATGAGGGCCCCCCGCGAGGCATACAGAGGCATCCCCTCGATGAGAAGGCTGATGTCGGAGGTCGTTCCGCCGATGTCCACCGACACGGCATTCAGGGTTTCGCGGCTCAAGGCCATGGTTCCCATGGTGCTCGCCGCCGGACCCGAGAAAACGGTCTCACAGGGGCGCATCCGGCTTGCTTCCAGGGTGGTGGTGCCGCCGTCGGCTTTCAATATGTGCAGGTCGCTATGGGGCACCCTAGCCCGTACCGCAGCCTCGATTCCGTCGGCAAAGCGGTTCCATTCCCGTATGGTCATCGCCGTATAGTAGCAGGTCACGGCGCGGCGCGGGAAATTGAGCCTCCCCGAGATCTCGTTGCTCGTGCACACGTCCATGTGGGGGTACAGGCTCTGCGCAAGGTCCCTGACGGTCCTCTCGTGCGTGTCGTTGCGATTGGAGAACTTCCCCGCCACGGCCACCCTTTCGATGCCGGACTCATGGACCTGACCCAGGGTTTCCTCGACCTGCCTCGTATCAATGGTCTCTATCTGCCTGCCGCGAAAATCAATGCCGCCCCTGAGAAAATACGTGTCGGGGCTTATCCGGTAGGCGGAAAAGGGCAGCCCGCTTCCGGGCAGAAGGAGAAGCGCCGTGCGTTCTCCCCGTCCCGTTGCCAGAAGGTTGGTGACGAGCGTGGTGCTGAGCACTACCCTGCGCACCTCTTTCGCGTCCCCATGGGCAAGGAGTTCGTCCAGCACGGACAGAAGGGTGCCCGTGAGGTCATTTTCGTCAGTGGGGTGCTTGACGCTGTGAAGGACTGTGCCGCCTGAAAAAACCACCCCATCCGTATATGTGCCGCCGACATCTATGCCTATCAACATGTTTTTCCCTCTAGGTTTTCGCGTTATCCCTTTTTCGGGGTCATTCAAATTCCTCAAACTCTTCCGCGGAATAAAAAAGATGCATTTCCCTTATCCTTCTCTCGTCAAGGTCGTCATTCAGGATAGATGCTTCGGCCCTCAACCTCGAGGATTGAGCGCGCGCCTCGAGTTCCTGAAGCCGCCGGGGAAGGTCCCGTTCCTCCAATATTTCCTTGACATCGCTGAAGATCTTTTCACTGCCATGGAGCAGTACTCCCTCATCGAGGATCTTGATGGCGACCATGCGTTTGAAGTCGTCAAACTCCGCCTGCTCCCTGACACGCCCCAGTCCTTTTATCTTGTAGTCCACTTCTTCGTTCACGGCGGGATCGATGAGCATTCTGTACTTCTTCCGATATATCAGCCCGTCGAGCCTCGTTATGCATGCATGGGGCACGTCGTCGTCCACAACGACCACAAGGTCAATGTCGGAGCCCCTGACGAGCCTCCCCGTGCTGCGCTCCGGCCGGGGTAAGTCGTGGGCCATATCGTAAACGATATCCCCGGCAAGAATGAAGCAGATCTGGCTGGCCCACCGGGCAGCGTCCTCGTACTCATCCATGATCTCCGAGACCATCCGGCGGGCAAGCCCGAATTTGAGCCTGTTTATCTCCAGGATGCGGTTCCCTAACGCCGCGCATCTCTCATTGAGACCGGCCCGGTCGCCGGCGTGGCCGACAACGGAATATGTAAAGAACTCCCGGAGTATGGAGGGAGAAAGGCGGGCAAAACCGTCAACATGGCGATCGAGCCGCATGTATCTCTTCCCCACGGTGCGCACTTCAAGTCTGCCGGAAGTCCTGCATGTCTTCCACAGGAGCAGGCTGTCCGTTCCCGTTTCCTTCTGGATCTCAGAGCCTGTACGGGGACCGTTCCTACCGATGAGATCCACTATGGTGTCTTCAATGCCGCTCATTTCCTCAATTCTTGACCGCAAAGGATACGAATCTTCGGCAACGCTTTTCTAGCCGAGTATGGTCCTTATGACGTCGGCGATCTGCGTGCAATGCTTTTCCGTCACCGCATCGGTGGGCCCTTCGACCATTACCCTGCACATGTTCTGGGTGCCGGAATAGCGCACCAGAACCCGCCCTTCGTCGCCCAGCTCCCGCTCGACCTCCTCTATCACCTCCATTACCGGCGGCAGTGTGGAGATATCGGGCTTGCTCTTCACGTCGACATTGATGAGTTTCTGCGGATATACGTCCATCCATGCGGCGAGTTCCGACAAAGGTTTGCCCGTTCTGACGACGGCCGCGACAAGCTGCAGGGCGCTGACGATGCCGTCGCCCGTGGTATGGTGGTCGAGAAATATCATGTGTCCCGACTCCTCCCCGCCTATGACGCTGCCGAGGCGCATCATGTCCTCGAGAACGTAACGGTCGCCGACCTTCGACGCATGGCACCCGAAACCATACTTCCTGCATGCGACCCTCAGTCCAAGGTTGCTCATCACGGTGCTCACGAGGAGGTCGTTCTTCAGTTTCCCCTGTTCCTTGAGCATCCTCGCGCAGATGAACATGATCTGGTCGCCCGTTATTTCCCGGCCCTTTTCATCGACGGCGATGAGACGGTCACCGTCGCCGTCGAAGGCGAGCCCGATGGCGGCCCCGCTTTCGACAACCTTGTTTCTCAGGTCCTGAGTATGCTGCGACCCGCATTGGTCATTGATGTTTATGCCGTTCGGGGTATTGTGGATCACCTCGATGTCGGCGCCAAGCTCCCAGAAGGTTTCGGGCGCAACCTTGTACGTTGCCCCGTTGGCGGCGTCTATGACGATCTTCATCCCCTCGATGGACAGGTCACGGGGGAAAGAGTTCTTCAGGAAAACGATGTATCTTCCGTGCACATCCTCGAGGCGGTAGGCCTGTCCCATCTCCCGGACGGGCGGGACCAGACCGTGCAGGGTGTTGCTCATCATCAGGCCCTCTATGGCCTCTTCCTGTTCGTCGGAAAGCTTGAAGCCGCTGCCGGAAAAGATCTTTATGCCATTGTCCTGATAAGGGTTATGGGATGCCGATATCACGATACCCGCGTCTGCGCGCATGCTCTGCGCTATGAAGGCTATTCCCGGTGTCGGCAGCACACCAACGAGGTAGGGGTTGCCCCCCATCGATGTTATCCCCGATTCCAGGGAACCCTCGAGCATATAGCCGGAGATGCGCGTGTCTTTGCCGATCACTATCCTGGGACGGTCATGCGTCTTCTTCAGGATGTAGACCACGGCCTGCCCGATGGCAAAGGCTATTTCCGCGTTCATCGGATAGCGGTTGGCCTCTCCGCGCACACCATCGGTACCAAAGAGTTTGCCCATGATCATCCCTCCTCATTTATAAAGCAAGTTTGCACATCATTCTCCGAACATGTTGAGAGACGGAAGCAGCGCCTTTGCCTTCTCGCAGTATCCCTCGACTATCGCCTGGAGCCATGCCGTCCCCATGCCCGAGGTCTGAGGGTCAAACCCCTTTACGGCATCTACGTAGTTTGTGCCTCCGGCGTTCCTTGCCCTGTCGGACAGGGAAAGGAACTCGTCACGGTATTTCGCCGTGATGCCGTCCTCCGGCGGCGATGTGAACACCCCTTCTATTTCCGCGAACCTCTCGCAGAACTCATTTCGAGCGCCTGCGTTCTTCGCTGCATATGCCTCGTTATCGGGAGACACTCGTGCCTTTTCCGCCAACGCCTCAAGGCGCTTCCACCGCTCTTTCTTCGCAAGGGCCAATGCGTCGATAAGCCCCGAAAACATAAGACCGCCGAATTCCTGTGCATCCAGGAAGGAACGCCGCACATGGATGTACCACTCCTCGAGAGCCATCAGATTGGCTATATAGATAATGTTGTTTCCCACGATGCGGCGGAGATTCGGATACGTCCTGGGTTTGAAGTCTAACGTTATTGCTGAGTGGGTCTTTCCCACGATGAGCTTGTTGTCTCCGGGGACATCGTTCCTGAGCACCGAGTTCGCCGCTACGACGTTGCCGTATCCCATGCGCAGGGGACCCACCAGACCGCCCTGGCCGCCGAGAAAAATGGCGGGCTGGTTGAGCATGACGCCGCGGGGGACGTCGCCGATGAGTGAAGCCGTGGACTTGTCCCCGTCGGGTGTGAAATTGAAATGAATATAGGAGCTTCCCACCTCGCTGTGATCCTTGCGGCTGGTCCCTCCCGCCATGAGGCAATCACAGAAGTTGATGAGACTCCCGAGGGTCACGAAGGGAAAGAGTATCGTCTGTTTGATGCCCACGCAGTGCGCGCCGCCCGCTTCCTCTTCAAGGATGCAGCCTTCGCGCACGTGGGCTCCCAGACCCATGCTGGCCTTCTCGAGAAAGACGGCCTTGTTGAAAAACCCGCCCTTCAGCTCCACCTTTGGCCCGAGCTGGCAATCGTCTATTGTGACCGGGCCTTCATAACCGATCCTGGCCCCGGCGGATATGACCGTCTTCTCGCCATAGATCCTGCAGCCGGGATAGATCCTGACATCCTTTCCCGATATGTGGTCAACATTCACCTCATCGCCCACGTCCAGGGTAAGGGGGTTCGGAATGTCGACCCCCTTGTCGATCATCTGCACAACTTTATCGTAGCATCGAGGCTGAACGTCCATTCCGGGCCCTCCTCCGTAAAGATTGTCAAGATTGGCGAAACATCGGGACCATTGATCTGAAAGGAATGATAACAGCTTTTTCCCTGTTATTGCAATATCCATATAGGCTTAGCAAGGCTCTTGCAGGGCGCTGCGCACATGCGGCCATCCATGTGACAGCCGCCGTGGAAGAGGAACCCATTTCAGACGGCGGTTCAATTATGGATCGCCAGAAACGGCTTTGTATGGTACAATGACGGGGGTTCGGAAGATCAAAAAATGAGAGCAGCCACGCAGTCAATCAACCCCGACACATCTTCCCTGTCCGCTTCACCTCACTCACTGCGCACAACCGCACGGTACCTGAGGCGCACCGCGCGCTATCTGCGGCCCTACGCAGGCATCGCGGCGGCGGACATGCTCTGTGCCTTTGCTTCCCTCGGCTTCTACTTCATCTTTCCCCAGGTGACACAGTACATCATCGACGACATCATCGGCAAGAACCGGATGAACCTTCTTTTGCCCGTCATCGCCGGCCTTGCCGGTGCGTTTCTCCTGTGCAATCTCTTCAGGGCGCTGGGCATCATGATCAACGCAAGGTTCGAGCAGAACGTCATCTTCGACATGCGCAACGACGTCTACGCGCGGCTTCTGCGCCTGCCCGTGGGTTACTTCGACGAACGGGCCTCGGGCGACATCATGACGAGGGTGACAGACGATATCACCGCCGTCCACCGCGTGCTAATCGACGGCACGGAGCAGGGCGCCACCGCCGTGGCGAGCGTCATTGCCGTGGCGGCCATCCTCTTTGTCAAGAACGCGCCATTGGCGATGTATGCCCTTATTCCCCTCGGCATCCTCATCGCGGGCGCACTCTGGTACACCCTTTCGGCCCACCGGCGCTATCGCCGTCAGAGACAGGCCATGGGCGCTATGAACGCGCTGCTCATGGACAACCTGCAGGGCATCCGCCAGATCAAGGCCTTCGGGCGCGAGGAACACGAGAACGGCCGGTTTGCGCGGCGGGCAGATGCACTGCGGCGCAGCACCTTCGGCGTCATGAGGGTCTGGGCGGTTTACTCCCCCGCCATGGCCTTCGCCGGGTCTCTGGGGATGGTCTTCGTCCTGTGGGCGGGCGGTCCCATGGTGACGGCGGGGGCGATGACCCTTGGCGAACTCGTGGGTTTCCTCTTCTACCTTTCCCTTTTCTACGAGCCAATTGGGAGACTGCACAGTCTCAACCAGCTCGCTCAGTCCGGCAGGGCGGCAGGGGAACGGGTCTTCGATATCCTCGATGCAACGGAGGAGGACAGCGAGCATCGCGATCGCACGGCGTTCCCGGGGCCCGTCCGCGGAGAGGTTCGCCTTGAAGATGTTTCCTTCAGTTACGACGGCGGGCATTATGCCCTCAGGCACATCTCCCTTCATGCCCGGGCGGGACAGATGATCGCCCTCGTCGGCCCCACCGGTTCGGGGAAGACCACGCTGGCCAACCTGATCCCGGCATTCTACCGGCCTGGTCGCGGACGCATCACCGTCGATTCGACGGACATCGCCGGGGTTGCGCCGGGGGCGCTTCGCGCCCACATAGGCATCGTCAGCCAGGAAACCTTCCTTTTCAATGGCACTGTGAGGGAGAATATACTCTACGGGCGACCCGATGCCCCCGTGGAAGCAATGGAGGAAGCCGCGCGTGCGGCGAACTGCCACGATTTCATCACACGCCTGCCCCAGGGTTACGATACCCCCGTCGGAGAAAGGGGAATAAAGCTCAGCGTCGGGGAAAAACAAAGGGTCAGCATAGCGCGGGCGCTTCTCAAGGACCCGCCCATACTCATACTCGACGAGGCCACCGCAAGCGTGGACACGGCAACGGAAAAGATGATTCAGGAAGCCCTGCAGCGGCTCATGGCAAACCGCACCAGTTTCGTCATTGCCCATCGCCTCTCCACCGTCATCGACGCCGACCAGATACTCGTCCTTGTCCGCGGCGAGATAATCGAGCGGGGAACCCACGACGAACTGCTAAAACTGGCGGGCGTCTACGCCAGCCTCTGTCTCATACAGAACATCGATCTTTTCGAGGAAGGAATTGAAGGAAACCGGACCCCGCGCTGATCCCGACAGCAGGTATCACATACCCGCCCATGTCCGCCATGTCAAGGTGGGGGACCGGGTAATAATCCTCGATATCCGTTCCGAATCCTACTTCGCGCTCGACCCCATAGCCTCGCTCATGTGGGCTGAACTGGTCCTTGGCCAGGACAAGGATGCGGGCATCGGGCACCTTCAAGAAGAGATTTCCGCGGACCCTCCGGATATCGACAACGATTACGGGGAGTTCACGCAGAGATGCCTTGCGAGGGGGCTGCTGTCCCGATCGACCGAAGGGCCCCTCACTGAGAAAACCCCGCGCCGGAGGAGCCGCGCAAAGCACCTCTTCGCCCTGAGGGCATGGTGGAGCCTTGTGAAAACAAGGCTGTCCCTTTCGCGGAAGGGGTTTTCCGTCACCTATAACGGTGCCCTTCACATGGCCGGCCCCGATGAAACCGCCGGGGGTGACGCCGCAATGGAGATACTGCCGCAGGCTCTCGAGGCCTTTGCGAGGGCCGAGAATTTCTTTCACCTCAAAAAGGCGCCCCTCGACTGCCTTCCAAGATCGCTGGCGCTCTTCCGGTTCCTGCGCTCCATCGGCCTGCCGGCGAACCACTGCATCGGCGTCAGGCCCTTCCCTTTTACCGCCCACGCATGGACCGAGTGTTATGGGCGCGTTGTCCATGACGACACTCTGAACAGGAACAGGTTCACGATAATTGCGAGAATACCTCAATGAGGAGATTCATCGGAGAGATCCGTAACGGCACCCTGAGGTGCAATCCCGGCACCGGGCTCTTTGAGGGCTGCCGCCTTCTGTGGCGCGGATACATAGCGAACAGGGACGACATCCTCTCCGAGGCGAGGCGCCGCGGCATGAGGACGCATGACGGCTCTGACGGCCGCCTTTTTGCCATCGCCTACAGGTGCTGGGGAGAGGCGCTCCAGTCCTATGTCCTGGGGGAATTCTGCCTTGCGGTCTTTGACGACGCCTCCTCCACAGCGCTTCTTACCCATGACGCCCTCGGGCTCGTACCCCTGTTCTACGGCGCAAGACCCGAAGGCGTGATCTTCGCCTCCCATCTTGAAGACCTCGTCGCCGCCGCGGGCGTCGGTGACCTCGATGAGGATTTCATCGCCGATTACGTGGCTGACCCCTCCTTCGTATCCCGGCACACTCCCTACATGGGCCTCAAGCGCCTTGACCCTGCGAGTTCCATGGTCTTCGGCCCTCAGGGGCAAAGGGAGGTGAAGGGTCGGGAACTCAGCCCCAGCCGGACCGCTGGGACCGGGGGGGCGGACTTCGGGGAACAGTTCCTCTCGCTCCTGGAAAAAGGAGTGAAGGCCGCGGCCGCGGCTCCCGGCCCGGTGTGGTGCGAACTCTCGGGCGGTCTCGATTCCTCGACGGTCATGTCCATGGCGGTGCGCGGCGGCGGGGCGGACCTCGGAGCCTTTTCCATCATCTACAGGCGGTATGCCGAGGCCAATGAGGAGGAGTGGATACGCCTTGTCCTCGAGTGCTTTCCCGTGCCCTGGCACCGCCTGGACGGCGACGGCGCACTTCCCTATTCAGAGGTGCCGGACCGCTTCTGCGCACAACCCGCGCTTCACATGGTCGATTGGGCAGGCCGCAGGGCCTACGAGGAGATGGCGGCTGCCCATGGCGTCGCCGCCGTCCTGACGGGCCAGGGGGGCGATGTCGTCTTTTTCGGGGTTGGCGCCGAACCTTACCATCTGGCCGATCTTGCCCGCGCGCTTCGGCTCCGGCGGCTCTTCGGGGAAATGGAGCGCTGGCGGTCCCATGACAGCCGCAGGCGGTCCCGCCTTTACTGGCTTGTGAACTACGTGATGCGCCCTCTCATGTCCCGCCTTCGCGGACAGCCCGTTCTGCCCGCCTGGCACAGGGACCCTTCTCCGTGGATTCACCCCGAGTATGCCGGAAGGATGGGCCTCCGCGAACGGGGGATGGGAAGGGCCTCGCGGGGCCGGGGCACGATCGAGCGCTCATGGTTCATGGAAAGACTCTCGGCCATGTGCGGGCAGGTCGCAAACGTCAACCAGATACCGCGCTCCTTCGAGTTCAGGCACCCCCTCCTCTACCGCCCCCTCGTGGAATTCATGCTCTCCTTGCCGTGGGACGAGAAGTTCGATCCCGGAACCGACCGTCCCCTTCAGCGCAGGGCGCTCTCGGGCATACTCCCGGAACCCCTGCGGCTCAGGACGACGAAAACGATCTACGACCAGCCCTGCTATGAAGGACTTCGCCAGGGCAAGCGCTTCGTAAGGCTCCTGACCGAAGACCCCCTCGTCGCACGGCGCGGCATCGTCGAGAGCGGCCCCTGGATCGAAGCGGTTGCCCAGGCGCGAATGGGGCGCACCCACTCCCTGCCCCAGTTCGAGGCCGTGGCATCCCTCGAGATATGGCTGCGCCAGATCGAGGCCCTCCGGCAGGGGCATCTGGAACTGGAGGAAACCCCTCTTCCCGCACTGTGACATTGTCGGACAAGGGGCCGCAGTTTGCCGTTGACAGAAAGATGAAAGAACTTTACACTCACGGTATAGTGAAGGAGGCAGGCACATGAAAAAGGAAGAAAAGACAAATGCGACACGGCGCGAGGCGCTCAAGCGCATTGCCGAAAGACCCGGGTTGACCTATATGGGAAAGGTCGTCGATGTAACCGCCGGCGGCGGCGGTGACTCGAAAGATTACGGCGGCTACACAATACCGGTTGACACGAGAAAAAGCTAGGCGCCGTCAGCAAGCAGTCAGACCTGGACCGTTCGAAG
Organism: Syntrophorhabdaceae bacterium; assembly: GCA_028698615.1. NCBI lineage: Bacteria > Pseudomonadati > Thermodesulfobacteriota > Syntrophorhabdia > Syntrophorhabdales > Syntrophorhabdaceae > Syntrophorhabdaceae bacterium. The sequence continues at coordinate 10,673 of JAQVWF010000011.1, read as the reverse complement.
ACTTTCACCCGAACTGCTTGACCATTTCTTATGGTATAGTGTTTTCTTGCACTTTTATATCCGGGATGCATCAGGCATCCCGGATACTTGTTTTCCCCGGGGTACCATGGCAAATATCCTCCTTTCCACGCGTTGCAACCGCTCCTGCCCCTATTGCTTTGCCCAAAGCGAAATGGCCGGGTCATCACCGGAGAGGTTCATCTCCTGGGAAAACCTCATCTACATAGCAGACCTTCTCGAGGCGGGGGGCCAGAAGACCGTTTCCCTCCTCGGCGGGGAGCCGACCTTGCACCCTCAGTGCGTCGACCTCATCCTCTATCTTCTCCGGCGCGGCTTCACGGTCACCGTCTTCACCAACGGGGTGCTGGGCCCCGGGCGCCTTGGCGAATTCCGCCGTCACCTGACATCGATTGGCCCCGACCGGCTCAGTTTTGTCTGCAATCTCAACGACCCCGTCCAGACCCCGGCGCCCCCGGAACAGGCGATGAGGATCGAGCGCTTCCTGTCCCTCATGGGTCCCTGGACACTACCGGGTTTCAACATCTACCGCCTTGATTTCACCCTTGATTTCCTCTTCGACCTCATCAACCGGTTCGGAATGAAACGGCATATGCGCCTCGGCATCACGCACCCCTTGCCGGGAAGGCAGGGAGGGTTCATACTCCCTTCGCAGATGAGGGCGGCCATCGAGAGGCTCTGTTCCTACCGGCCCCTCTTCGATTCCTTGAGGGTCAGCCCCGGCATCGACTGCGGCTTTCCCTTGTGCACGTTTACCGAAGAGCAACTGGGCTGGCTCCACCATTTCGACAGGCCCCTCCAGTTCAGATGTGCCCCCGGACTCGACATAACCCCCGACATGAGCGTCTATCACTGCTTTCCCCTGTCGAGATACAGGAGGCGCTCCCTCTTCGAATTCGATTCCATCAAGGAGGTGCGCGATTACTACCAGGGGATCCATGACGAGATCAAGGCCGAGATAGCGGGAATATTCGACGAATGTGACGGCTGCAGGCACCAGCAGGAAGGGGTATGCGGCGGGGGCGGCCTCTGCCAGGTCGCACACAGCCTCGTGACGGAAGCCCCTGTGAGGGGAAAGGATATGGAAGATGAACTCGCCCGTTATCATCTGCCCTCATAACAAGCGACTCCTCAGAGGGCTCGAGGGCCGCGAGATCGCCGTACGGGTGCGGGACCCCCGAAGCGCCGCAAGGGCGGCGGCGGATGTGCGCGCCGTCGGCGGGAGCCTTGTGTGTGTTCTCGTCGATCCCGCCCTGCCCCTCGACAGGCTGGAGTGGGGCAAGCTCCCGGCCGCGGTCCCTTCTGTTGTCATTGCACCGTCTTTCGGCGCGTTCCGGGACCTCGCGCGGAACATCCCCCTTCTTCAGAGCCTCGATGTTGCCATCCACCTTCCCGCCAACATTCCCGATAACGTGACGGGGCTGCGCATTCTGGCCTCCCTGGGGATCCGGTGCGCCGCGGTCATCGGGCCGGGGAAGCTTGACTGGGATGCCCTCGCCGACCTGGCAGCGTACGCGGTGCTGGGACCCGTCCCCCACGCGGCGATCGAGCCCTTTGCCTCCATCGCTTCCCGCCTCGGACCTTCCTCCCCGATTCATTGGGACTTCCCCTATTTCAGGGATTCCCGGCGTTTCCTGCACATGGATGACAAAGGCCGCCTGGCGCCCGAGAAAGGGGCATCACCGGGGGCACCGGCCGGCCCCTGTGCCTGCTGCATGGGATGGAAGACCTGTCGCGGGAGATTTGCCGCCGAGGCGGGGGAAGGGAAATGTTCCTCCTTTCTTGAGGAGATGGCGGACATCGCGCTGCGGGCCAGAAAGAAGGCACAAAGCGGGGCGGGCGAAGCAGATCCGACACCCCCGGCAGTACCCGGCGAACCGGCCCTTATTGAGGCAAGTCAGGAGAGACCGGCGAAGGCATCGAAAAGAACGGGCGGACAGGAATGGATAGACCTCCGCGGCGGTGCCGGGCACGCCCTCATGCTGTCGGGGATACTGAAGCAGGTGCTGGAACAACACCCGTCGCGGCGATACAACCTCGTTGCGAGGACCGGCCTCACACCCATCCTGAGGGGCCACCCGGCAATAAAAGGCACAGGCCATCCGCCAAAGGGCGCAAAGGTCCTCACGATCGGTCCCGGAGGCGGCGCAAATATTTTGAAGCCCGAACAGAGGGAATACCAGTTGCTCGCCGCCTCTCTCGGCTTGAAAACACCCGTGGAGGAACGCCTTTGGGTCCCCTGGGAGTTCGAGGATGACCCCACGCTCATGGCCATCCTTCCCCACAAGGAGCGACGGGTCCTCATCTCCACCGCCTCCGACTCTCCTCGAAAGGAGATGCCCCCAGAGAGATGGGAGTCCCTCGTCGCCCTCCTCGCCAACGATGGGATAGCGGTGGTGCAGGCGGGGGACACGAAAGACCCCTACATCCGAGGCGCGTACAACATTCTCGGCCTTCTCACACAAAAACAGTTCATATCCCTGCCCCGCCATTTCGACGCCGTCGTGACCACCGATGCTCTCATGATGCACGCCGCCCGCCTCTGCCAAACCCCCTGCATGGTCCTCGGCGACTCCCCAGGCCCCGTACCCGGCACCACCCGCCCCTCAACCATCCACCGCGCAATAGTCAACCTGGTCAAAACGGGAAAAACCTGAAAAGAAAAAGGCCTGTCTCACGCCCGCTTTTTGAACACATCCCGCCCCGCCCCGTGGTCATGAGCATCGTTGAGCCGGGAGGCGACCCTCAGAGACACGTGATCATCTCAACCGCCTCCGGAGCCACCACCATAGGCGCCCTCAGGACCAGGGCGCGGTCCCTTCTCTTTTTGCCTCTGCGCGCCATCGCTCCGGGCCTGACGCCATTTGTGCCTGCACAGGACGGCGGACAGGCATTTCATCTTTGCAGCCACATGCCCTTGTGCTATCGGCGCTTCCTTGTGCATGACACCCCCCTTCTTTTGCCATTGCATGCACGGGACTTTGACTGATATCCAATTAGAAAACGCACTATAGTCCATCCAGGGAGGTGCACATGGCAAGAGATGAGGAAATAGACTGCGGGATCAAGGCATACGGAGAGGCTTTGCTGTTCGCGTCGGTGGCTTCGACGCGGGAGGACCTTGCCGGCGTGGAGGAGAGCTACTGGATCGCCTTCAACAAGCTCCGGGGGTCCCCCCTCGAGGAACACCGGCTTATCTGCGCGGAATGTCTCGAAGCCGTGGCTCGCATTCTCGACGGGGAGGGCCGCCGGGGCGCCGGTGATGATCTTCGGAGGCAGGCGGAAACCTTCCGCAAGCCCCCCACCGACGGGGAACGATAGCGGAACGGGGAGCATGGGACACCATCGGCTCATCGCGTGGATAAGACAGGAGATCACATCGACGGAGGTGGTTATGCGCGAGGAAGTGGTCGGCTATAAAGAAAGACTGGAGCCCAATCCCGCCATGCATATCTCCGAGGGCACCAATTACCCAACGACCGCGAACGGGGAGTTTGAGATCCACCAGGACCCCATCTACGCGGACGTCCCCCGGACCGTCCCCGACGAAAGGCGCGCATCGGATGCCGCCGAGGCGCTCGTGGCCCTTGTCCTCACCGATGAACGGCACCTGTACCTGGCGGAGGAACTCATGGGAGAGCAGAAGGTATTCATCCGGCACTGGGAGCGCCTTTCCCTCCACGGCAGGGACAGGAGGACGAAACGCATCGCCCTCCACCATCTCGGCAGGGGCCCCTCTCAGCTCTTCATGAAGGCATTGCGCTGGACACTGGCACCGTTGAAGACTCCCCTGGAATTCCTCTGGCAATTATTCGTGGGTGTCTGTTTCTATGGCTGGATCATCTGCCTCATCTGGCCCGATTCGAAAGCAGGCATGTGGATCGCGGCGGCGGTAAAGAGAATTCTCGCGGAAGCGAGAAGAATAATATACGATTAGAAGGAGATCATGAAACATCCGAAGGTTTCCGACAAGAAGAGGGGCATGCGGCCGGCGCAGGCTGAGGGACAGGCCCTCGATGTGTCCCGCGACATCATCAGGGACACGCTGGCGGATCTCGTCCCCGGGGGAAGGACCACCCACCATATAGGGGGGCACACGGACTGGTATCACGGAGCAGCGGTCTCCCCCGACGGGTCGCGGCTGATCACCGCCAACCGCGACGGAACGGCCCGCCTGTGGGACATCGCCAGCAGTCAATGCCTCATGGTGCTTCGGGGACACACCGGCGAGGTGGTGCGGGCGGCTTTCATGAACCACGCAGACCGGGCCGTCACAACCGACGATGACGGCACCCTGCGCCTGTGGGACTGCGCGACGGGCGCCTGCATCCTCGTCCTGAAAGGTCACTCGGGACGTGTCGCCGGCCTGGCGGTGAGCCCCGATGACAGACATATCGCAAGCAGCGACACCTTCTGGGCATTGCGGGTATGGTCCCTTCCCGAGGGTACCTGCGAACATTCCGCGGCAGGGATCAACAATGTTACGAGAATCCTTGTGGCCCGAGACGGCAACACGCTGCTCACGCTGGACTCACACCACGATATCCTTCAATGGAACTTCCCCGGCCTCGGTGATCCCTCTCTCGTTGCGAGCGGTGATTATTGGGACATAGCTCTTTCGGGGGATGGAGAGGTTGTTGCCGCAGGAAGGGATGGTCTTTCCTGCTTCGATATTCGCACCGGCGCCCGGAAGAGGTTCTATTCCCTGGAACCGCACAAACCCTACAAGGTGACCACCGCTTCCGACGAAACACGGTTTGTGGCCTGTTGCAGGCCCGGGGAGACTGTCCTCGTGCTGGACCACGGAACGGGCGCGATTGAGAAACAGTTTACCGGTCCGAGGTTCGTGACCGACATGGCCCTCTCGCCGGATGGGAAAACCCTCTATACGGTGGGCTCCGACCGGACATGCAAAATCTGGGATATCCGCACGGGCGAGTGCCTGCAGACCATCGGTTCCACCCGGAACGTGCACCATCTCTCTCTTTCCAGCGACGGCATGTGTCTTGCCGCCTGCGACAAAGGCGACACGGTCAAGCTCTGGAACCTCGCGGATGGTTCCCAGAGGGCGGCGTTCCGGGACGCGACGTCCGTCGCCTTTCTCGAACGCGCCCGTCTTATTGCCACCGGTCATGATGATGGCCGAGTTCGATTCTGGGACATCGAGAGCGGCAACGAGAAACCTGGGGCGGTCCTGCGCGCCTACTCATCCCCGGTCGCCTGCGTCCTGCCGGTGGAATCAGGCGCCTCCTTCGCAACCTTCGCTCGACACGGAATGCCGAAGCTCTGGAACACGGAACAACGCAATTGTCTCAGGATCCATAACACGGCCGGAAATATCGACATCAACACCGTCGCGATAGATGAAGACACGCAATGCGTGGCGATGCGTCGCCAGGGGAAGAACCATATACTGGTCTGCGATCTTCGGTCCGGCGACATTCTTGCCACGTTGACGGACCACGCACGGAGGTACGGCAACCTCTCTGTCATCATCACGGGCATTCGTTTTCTCCCGCGGGGAAGGGGTCTTGTTTCCTGCGGCCGTGACGGCCTTATTATCCTCTGGGACCTCTCCACGTTCAAGGCCGCACGGTCTATCAATGTGGGTAGTTCGATCCTCTCCATCGCCGTCGAGAACGACGGCCGTCATGTGGTCATCGGCACCCACGCGGGAGGGGTGGAACGATGGGACCTCGAAAGCGGACAACGCGAGATCTGCCGGCCTCCTGAAGGGAGTCCGGTGGCGGGGCTCGCTCTCTCTTCCGACGAAAGCCGGCTCTTCGTCTCCTTCGGCGACGGGACCGTGAGGATCATAGACAGACAGAGCACGACCCTCGTCTGCTCCCTCTGGAACGTCGATGACGGCTTCTTCTGGTTCACACCGCCCGACGAGCACGCCCCGGACGGCTGGGTATGGACTGACAGGGAAGACCTGTTCCATCTCGTCGAGGAGGGCGGCGATGGCGAGGTCCTCGGGGCCGTACCCCTGGCTGACGAAAGACGAGGAGCCTATATCATGACCCGCAACAATGCGGCGATCGTACAGGCGCGCTTTAAGGGCCTCGACGAATACGCGCGCCTCGCGCGTCGTTATACCTGTGCCCTTGCAGACAGACAGAGCAGTATCGAGGCCCGCCCGCGCCCGATGCTGACCGGGAAAGATAAAGATGCGTAAGACAGGCGAAACACCGGCGTCTTCCTCGGTTGTATCCTTTCGCCCCGGGAACCTCCCGGTCCAGGCGGTGACCGGCGTCCTCAAGAGGTCCGCCCCGGAGAGCCGTCTGACCCACGACGCCGGGTTCCACGGACACAGGATCGCCGCGCTTGCGGCAGCCTTTGGCGGCACGCATCTGCTCACGGGAAGCTCGAGCGGTGAGGTGCGCCTCTGGGACATGGTTTCCGGAAGATGCGTACGGACGTTCTCCTGCGGTGGCCCTACCCTTTCGGACATCTTCACGACACCCGGGACGAACCGCATGATAACGGCCTTTCTCTTCGGTACCAAGAAGGTCTGGGACCTTGAAAGCGGAGATTGCCTGGCGACCCTGTCTGACCATCCCGGCGATCCCGTGCACTGCAGCGACGACCATCTCTTCTGCAAGCAGAACTGGAATGTCCGGACTTTCCTCAGAGGAAAGGGTCCGGACTCGAAAAGGTCCGAGGCCCTCATCTACGACCTGAACACGGGGAAGAGGGTCCGGACTTTCCGGATCGAGAACAGCCATATCAGTTCCCTCGTCGTAAGCCCCGACGGCGGCAAGATAGCCGCCGCCGGCGACGACCACTCCGTCCGGATATGGGATGTAGCGTCGGAGGACATCCTTCACCAGTCTCACCGGTGGTTGAAGTGGCCGGTGATCGCCGGCTTCAGCCCCGACAACGGGTCAGTTGTTCTGAGCTGGACCGACAGGGTCGAGGTGCAGGACATAACGGGGTCGGGGGCCTGCCTCACCATCGCGATGCCCTCACCCACCCGGCCCTATCGGGCGCGGCATGTGGTCAAGGGTTACCGCCTGATCGAGAATCAGATAGATCTGACGGATCTCGACCCCCTGTCGCATGTCCGCATCATCGATATCCGGACGGGGCAGACCCTGGACGGGCACACCTTCACGGGATCCATGGAACTTCAGTCCCTGACGGAGGACGGGCGGTTCTGCCTGGGGTTCCGCCACGGCTGGATCGACGCATGGGACCTGGAACGCCATGAATTGACGGCCTCCCTGTCGACAAGCCGGGAATATCACGGCTATGCGGGCGGGTACAACAGGATCGCCCCCGTCAACGGGCGCATCGCCATCTCCCGGGAGGAATCGGTGGTGCGCCTCATCGATCCGACTTACGGAAGACCGGCAAGGATACTGCCCGCCGGGCAGCCGGTCAGGGACCTCCTGGCGACTCCCGACGGGAAGGGGCTCCTGACGATGCTCCATGGGACGGTGAAATACTGGGACCTCTCAAGCGGCCAATGCCTCAGTGAGTTCGGCATCCCCGAAATGGAACTCTGGGACGACCTGCCGCAGGGCGCGCCGGTGATGGCGGTGACACCCGATGGGAAGCAGCTGGTACTGCCGTCGGAGGATGGGGTTGCGATCCATGGCCTGTCGACGGGCCGGCATGAAGGGGGTTTCCCCCTGGCCGAAAAGATGGAAGGTCCTTTTGCCCTCTATGTGACCGGGGACGGAAAAAGGCTGATGGCAGTGGCGGGACACACGGGTTTTCTGGGAGCCTACGACCTTCGAACAGGCGCCCCCGTTGCCGGTTTTCCCCTGGACGGCATGAACCCGTTCCAGGCCTTCTGCATGGGCACAGAGGTCCTCGCCACCGCGACCCGGACGCTCCTTTCACTCCGGGATGGACAAACGGGTAAGCTCCTGAGGACATGCGACCATAACCATTACATCAACGACATCCTCTTCGTCCCATCGCAGGCAAGGGTGCTCGCCGCGGGATTGGGAGGGTTTCACTTCTGGGACCGGGAAGGCGGGGAGCCCCTGACGGAGAAACCAGACAACGTGGACGGCGTCGTTACATTCGGCGGATGCCCGCCCTTATCGCCCGGTGAAACGCATATCATCGTTCGGGGCCGGTACTACATCGCCCTGTGGGATATAAAAACACACCGGCTCCTGTGGCGGGACGACTTCCTCCGGGGGAACCGGATAAGAAAGGTCGTCACCTTTCCCGACGGGAAACGCTTCGCAACATTGGATATAACGGGGATCGTAAACGTGAGGAGCCTCGAGACCGGAGAGGTCCTCGCCGCTCTTCACATACTGCCCGACGGGTTCCTCTGGGAAACCCCGCCCGATGACCATGCCCCCTCGGGATGGCTGTGGACGGACAGGGAAGATCTGGTCAGCGTCATTGCCCCGTCCGAAGGCAATCGCGGCGCCCGGATCCTCCACGAGGGGGATGAAGAGCACGGGGCTTACCTGAAAATATACAACAACTGGAGAATGGTTATGGCCAGGGTCGACGGGGGCGAGGCATACGGGGAACACGCCAGGCTGTACGCCCGCGCACTTGATACGGCCCGGATCGCAGGAGGCTCCGGCCGCTCTCTTGCTGCCCTACCGGATGGAAGGAAAGGAGACAGGACATGATACCATGCAGCAAACTCGGCGATGATATGGACGCGGTCATACGGTTCTTCGACACGAACCCTGCCGTCACCGAACGGCAGAGAAATATCTGGAAACCGGAGGGTAAGAAGAAGGCGATCACCCACGACATGTTCGGGTGCGACCACGAAAAGGCCCTTGCCTTCGAAGACGGGACGAAGGTGGGCTCCCTGAAAAAGAACAGCGCCCGCCGGTTCTGGGACTATGCGGGATGGCATGTCTTCCCGCCGGTTCAGGACGTGGCCCGTTTCTGCCTTTTCATGCATCTCGACCTTTACCGGACGGTGGCGCTCCTGCTCAAAGCCGAATGGGAACGCTTTTTCGCCCACGAGGTCAGCGGCTGGAGGGCCGCGGACGGGACAAGCCTTACCGACATCCTTTTCGACAGGGACGAGCACGCCCTGAGGGAGGCCCTTGCCCGGTTCCAGCCCCGGGAGGACCTCTATAACCTCATCGGGGACCTTGCCGCCCGCCACGCGCCGGCGTCCGACACCGGCAGGCCTTTTCTCGAGGGGCACACACCTTCCACCTTCGGGGAACTGGTAAAGGAGATGCTCATGGGAAGGTATCATTTCCATTCGGTCTTGAGCGGCGAGGTCTCCCAATTTGCGGCGCGGGCACGGGAGGAGTTCCTCCTTCTCGTGGAAGGCACCGAAAAAGACCAGCAGGCCTACGCCATTGAGAAGGCACGGTGGGTATCTCTGCGGCAGGAACTGGAAGACGTCTACCTGCTCATCGAGAACCAGCGGATCAGGAACGCCCACACCCGCCGCGAGTGGCTCGCCCTCTTCGGAAAGGAGGAGATCGCCCTCAGGGAGGCCGCCCTCATGCTGGAACGGTGCGATATGCGGCTTAACCTCAAGAAGGTCAACCCCGACTGGTCCCGTGAGGATATCGAAGAGTACATCGAGAGGGAAGAGGCGCGGAGGCAGCTTGAGCTCACGCGGCTTAAGACCGACGCGGCCCTGGCCCCCCACCTCGTGAGGATCTCCGGGGAGACGGGCACGGGAGGGCAGACGGTGGAGGCCGACCGGTATCTGAAAGAGTGCAAGACGGTGCTCCGGCAGATACGCAGGCTTCTCCACCCCGACAGGCTTATGCACCACCCCTCCTACGGACATCTCACGGAAAACCAGAAGGAACGCCTTGAGGAGATGCTGCTGGCCGCCCTCGAGGTCCGGCCCGAGGAACTGGGCTATCCCGAGGGGTACATGCTCCACGACATGCGCTCCCTCGAAGGCCTGAAGAGCGCCCTCACACGGGTCGAGGCCATCCTGGGCAACCCGGGGGTCGAGGTCGACGAACGGCTCACCATCCAGGGTGAAACCCTGCCGGAGAAGCTGACGTGGCTGCAAAGAGAAGTGAGGATGCTCGAGGAAGAGGTCCTCGCCGCGAAGGCCGAACTGCAGGCGCTCTTCGAGGATGAGGACAGGGTAAGGGAGCGGGCCATCCTCGGCGCCCCGGCCGGTCACGACAAGGTGAGAGTCGACCTTACTGCCCGCGCCGCGGAGCTAAGGCGTGATGCCGAACGCCTGGAGCAGGCCTTCAACGCGCTTTTTGATCCGGAAGGGGAGTCCCGATGACCCTGAACGACCTCTGCGAGCTCGTGGGCCGGTACTACCCGGACGGCGAACGGACCCTTCCCCGGATCCTATTCGTCTGGACCATGCACGACGAGGACGGCGGTCTTGCCGCCGTCCTCAGCCAGGCGAAGATCCGGGTCAACGTCTTTTCCCTGGCAGTCGAATCCTTTATCGACGAACGCATGGATGAAGACAGGCGCCTCCTCACCCGGACCATCATCGAAGCGCGCAAGAAGCCCGTCACGGGATATGATGTCCTCTCCGCCCTGTGCAGCAGCCCCGACCACCGGATCTACCGCGCCCTTCAATCGGGGGGCTTCGATATGACGGCCCTCGCGATATGCGCGAAACACGCCGGCTATGCGGCGCACCGGCGGACACTGCGTGAAGAGCAACGCTCATTGCGGAATGACGGCGTGCTCCTCCAGTACGGCAGGGACCTCAC